>DAISKM010000348.1:0-4463 GCA_036820945.1 Pseudolabrys sp. | reverse complement strand
AAGTTGTGGTCGACTTTCGCTCAAACGCCGGTGATGGCGGCGCCCATCACATACGAGGTCGATGGGGAGCAGTATATCGCCGTGCTGGTCGGCTGGGGCGGGGCGTATCCGCTGTTGCAGGGGAAGCAATCCGATAAGTCGGGTAACAAGCGGAATGTCAGCCGAATGCTGGCGTTCAAGATAGGTGGAAGGGCCAATCTGCCGGCCCTGCCACCCGAACCGAAGTTGACGCTTGATCCGCCGGCAGCCACCGCAGACGCCACCACGGTGGCTGCTGGAGAGGCGCTGTTCGCCCGTTTTTGCACCGTTTGCCATGGCGAAGCCGCGGTGGGTGGCGGCGTGGTGCCGGATCTTCGCGGCTCCCCTTTCATCGCCGTGGATGCTTGGTACAGCATTGTGCTTGACGGCGCGCTTAAGGAAGGTGGCATGGCGCCGTTTGGGTCTGTGATCGATCGCACGCAGGCCGCCGCAATCCGTGACTATGTCATACAGCGCGCCAACGCGGACGACACGGCGCGCAGCGCAAAGACGCTACGCCAGCCCAATCCGAACCGCGGGTCAATCATTGTGGCGCAAGGCACGGCCTCCGGTGCCGCGGCCTGCGCGCAGTGCCACGCCTTCGCAGGCGGATCGGATGGCAGTGGGGCGTTTCCGCGAATTGCCGGTCAGTCGGCGTCCTATCTCTCGCGGCAGTTGCGCGACTTTGCGTCGGGCGTGCGAATGAACGCGGTCATGACGCCGATCGCCCGCGCGTTGTCGCCCGACGATATCGACGACGTAGCCGCCTACTTTGCGAATGTCGAAACTCCATTCCCGCCGCTGGCGAGCCCGGATCCAGACCTCGTCAGGAAAGGTGAAGCCCTCGCAGCGACAGGCAATGTGGCGAAAGGAATTCCCGGCTGTAACGTCTGTCATGGCGCAGACGGCGTCGGCCAACCACCAACAATTCCATACCTCGCTGGACAATATGCGCACTACACCGCCCTCCAGCTGCAAATGTGGCAGCGCGGCTTCCGGCGGAACAGCCCCGAGGCAATGGGGCTCTTCGCCAAGAAGCTCGACGATCAGGAGATCGCGGCTGTTGCCGCCTATTACCAGCAGGTTCGCCTCTCCGCCGCAGCGGCGGTGCAGCCCAATCGTTAATCCAATGCCGTCCGACGAGCCACACTACTCCGCCGCGCACTCACCTGATCACGTCGCGGCGCCGATTGGAGCGGACGATGCGGCGCAAGCGCTCAGAGACGGGCCGATCGGCGCTCTCGTCGTCGCCAGCATGGCCGTCGGGCTGCTTTTCATCGGCTGGGTGGCTTTCTATTTCCTCTTGTTCATGCCGCGAGGGGCAATTGGCTGACCAATTCTCAAATCCGCTGCGTCGAACGCTATCGGACGGCATCGTGCCGCAGGAGGCCGTCGCCCGCACCGAGAAGAGCTGGCTGATGGTCATGACGGCGATGCTCGCTGTAATGATGGCGATCATCGTCGTGACCGGCATCACGGGAGCGCTGCATCCGGCCAGCAACGTTGAGGTCATCGACCCACTAACGCTCCATCTCCATGGCGAGTTTGTCGAGAGCAATCTCGGTACTGCCGCCGGCCCCGATGGGTCCGTCACTGTGCGGATCGTGGCAGAGCAATACGATTTTGTGCCGCATTGCGTTCGCGTACCCGCGAACACGCCGGTGAAGTTCCGCCTCACCAGCGCCGATGCTGTGCATGGGTTCCTTCTGCCCGCCACCAACGTGAACACTATGGTGGTTCCGGGATTTGTTGCGGAACTGCGCACAAGCTTCGCTGCGGCGGGCGAGTACGCGATGCCATGCAATGAGTTCTGTGGTCTCGGTCACCAAGCGATGTGGGCGCATGTGACCGTCGTGCCGAAAGAGCAGTTCGCAAACATGACCCCCGTCGAAAGGGCGCGTTGTGCACGACAGTAGACGGCTAGCACTTTTTCACTGCTGGGTGGCGTTCGCCGTGTTCCTGCCGGCGGTGCTGCTGGGGGCCTGGCAGATGCTGATGCGCAGTCCGCTGCCGGCGCCGCTCGACGACTCCGCCGCCTATTATGCTTCGGTTACCTTGCACGGCACGGCGATGGCCTACGTCGTCACTACGTTCTTCATAATGGGCTTCGGCTATGCCGTTGCGGCCACGAGCCTCGGCCGTCCTATAAGCGGTATGGCGGCGGCCTGGGTCGGATTCGCAATTTGCCTGCTCGGCACGGTCATGGCCGTCGTTGCGATTCTCTCTGGACAAGCGTCGGTGCTCTACACTTTCTATCCGCCTTTGCTGGCAAGCGCCTGGTACTACGGTGGTGCGTTCCTGCTCATCGCTGGCTCGATGATCTGGGTCGCGCTGATGATCTACAACATGGCCGCCTGGAAGCGGGATAACCCCGGACGTCCCGTGCCGCTCGCGATGTTCGCCATCACTGCAACGGCGATTCTGTGGGCTTGGGCGGCGGCTGGCGTTCTTCTCGAACTCGGTGGGATTTTGCTGCCGCGGGCTTTCGGCTGGAGCGATCTGATCGACGCCGGTCTCGGGCGCACGCTGTTCTCGGTGACGCTCCACGCGATCGTCTATTTCTGGCTGATGCCGGCTTATGTCGCCTTCTATACGCTTGTGCCGCAAGCGGCGGGCGGGCGGCTCTACAGCGATACGATGGGGCGGCTTACTTTCATCATGTTCCTCCTCTTCTCGCTTCCGGTCGGGATGCACCATCTCTTTGGAGATCCGGAATACGGATCGGGCTTCAAATTTCTCCAGTCCTTTCTCACTTTCCTGGTCGCGCTACCAACCTTGCTCACCGTGTTCTCGATCTGCGCCAGCCTGGAGATTGCCGGGCGCGTGCGCGGGGGGCGCGGCCTTCTCGGATGGATTCCTGCCCTGCCCTGGGACGAGCCCATGATATTGGCTGTCGGCCTTTCGCTGGTGATGCTCGGTCTCGGCGGGTTTGGCGGGCTCATCAACATGAGCTACGCCATGAACTCGATGATCCATAACACGTCCTGGGTCACGGCACATTTCCACCTGATCTTCGGCGGCGCTGTGGTGATCATGTATTTCGCCATCGCCTACGAGATGTGGCCGCGGATCACCGGGAAGCCGCTACGCTCCAAGCAATTGGCGCGTGTTCAGCTCTGGCTGTGGTTCTGGGGCATGATGATCACCACGATCCCGTGGCATATCGCTGGGCTAATGGGGCAGCCAAGGCGGGTCTCGACGTTCGACTATTCCGATCCTCTGATCGCACCCATGGGTCCTCTCGTCATCATCTCGGCGATTGGCGGCCTGATCCTGCTGATTTCTGCGGTCCTTCTGATCGTCATCCTCATTCGTTCGCATTTCGGTGAAAGGGCAGTTGAAGTGCCGCTGCGCTATGCGCTTGCGGTAAATCCGCCCGCGCGGGTGCCGCCGTCGCTCAACGGATTCGCTCTCTGGAACGCAATCCTATTGGTGCTGATGCTTGTCGCTTACGGCTATCCGATCGGGCAATTCTTCTTCCTGAAGAAACATTCGGTTCCGGCCGTCGAGGTCACCGCCCAGTCCAGTCCCATGGGGCGTCGGTGATGGCCCGGGATCGAGGTCCTTTTAAGCTCTACAACCGGTGGCCCTCGATCGGCTGGTTGTCCGCCGCCGCGCTGGTCAGCGTTTCGTTCGTCCTGGGTTTTGTCGTCCTTGCGCGATACCAGCAAGACGGTCCCACCCTCGATGCTTGGACCGCGATCTGTCGGGCGATCGGCATCACCGCCGACACCGGGCCGGCGGGCGAACCACAACCGCCGCTGCGCACACCTACGCGGATCGCCTGGACGAGCGCCACGCTTGCGCAGATTGCATCGGGCAGCGAGCAAAATGGCGCCTACGTCGCGCTCAACTGCGGTGCCTGCCACGGTGAACGAGGCGTCAGCCCATCCACGCTCATCCCCACCCTCGCCGGAATGGATGCAACGGTGATCTACAAACAGCTCGACGACTATCGCTCGGGCAAACGCTTGTGGGGAGTGATGAATGGAATTGCCACTGCATTGACCGTTCAGGACTCGGCGGATGTAGCGACGTATTTCGCTGGGCGTCAGGACGGGTTGCCGCCGATAGTCGGCGAAGGCCTTCCCCAGAGTGGTCGCAGCCTGCGGCAAAGTGATCCGACTATTCGCTTGATTTTTGCTGGAGATCCCGGCCGCGGCGTGCCGCCCTGCGCAGCTTGTCATGGCCCCGGCGCCCACAAACTCGGAGCTCCGGCGCTGCAAGGTCAGCATGCCGCTTATATCGAACGCCAACTGACGGCTTTTGCCCAGGGCATGCGCAAGAACGACATCAATGAGCAGATGCGTACAATTGCATCACAGCTGACACAAGACGAGAGACATGCAGTCGCTGTTTATTACGGTGCAGGGGGCGCCGTGCGAAGGGCAGAGAGGTGAGCATAGCCTCTCGGCGCGTGCTGCGATCCGGTTTCTGAGTTCAAG
>DAISKM010000347.1:0-4465 GCA_036820945.1 Pseudolabrys sp. | reverse complement strand
GCCGCGCTCGGTGATCAAGCCAGTGACCAGTCGTGCCGGGGTAACGTCGAAAGCAAAGTTTGCAACCGGCGAGCCATCGGGAACGATCTGCACTGTCTCGATGTGGCCCGACGCGGTCTTTCCGCTCACCGTTGCGACTTCGTCGGCCGCGCGTTGTTCGATGGGAATCTCGCCAAGACCATCATCGATCGTGAAGTCGATTGTTGGCGATGGCAGTGCGACATAAAATGGGACCTTGTTATCGTAAGCGGCGAGTGCCTTGAGATAAGTGCCGATTTTATTGCAGACATCCCCTTGCGCCGCAACGCGGTCGGCCCCGACGATGACGACGTCGACCAGCCCGTGCTGCATGAGATGCCCGCCGGTATTGTCGGCGATGACGGTGTACGGCACGCCGTGATGGCCCAGCTCCCAGGCGGTCAGCGCAGCGCCCTGATTGCGCGGGCGCGTCTCATCGGCAAAAACATGGACGGGCAGGCCTTTGTCATGAGCCGTATAGATTGGCGCAGTCGCCGTTCCCCAATCAACCGTGGCCAGCCAGCCTGCGTTGCAGTGGGTCAGCACGTTTACCGGTGCGCCTTTTTTGGTTGCGGCAATTTCCTCAATGATTGGCAGCCCATAGCGGCCGATAGCCTGGTTGATCGCGACGTCCTCATCGGCGATCTCGCCTGCTCGCCGTAAGGCCGCTTCCGCGCGCTCGGCGCGCGGCCGGTTGCGCACCGCGGCCTGTATTTCGTCCAGCGCCCATTTGAGATTGATGGCCGTCGGACGCGTCGCAATCAGGGTGGCACAGGCATCGTCCAGTGCTTCATCGGATGCATCGGCGCGCAGGGCGAGCCAGAGGCCATAGGCTGCCGCCGCGCCGATCAGGGGCGCCCCGCGCACCTGCATGGTCGCGATCGCCCGGGCGACATCGTCAAGCGTGGCAAGCCGTATCGTGGCAAAGCGATGGGGCAGCAGCGTCTGGTCGATAATGCCGAGGCTTGCGCCATCGCTTTCGACCCAGACGGTTCGCATTTGCTTGCCGTCAATTTTCATGGCTAAGAAATAACGCCGTTTCGAGTGCTGCGCAAAGCCAGGTCATTCACGCCCGAGAACCGCCATGTCCGCCCATTATGAGGTTGAATACGACAACCGCTCTCGCGTCCCCGAACATCCGGAGATTTTTGCACGCTGGCAACGCGAGGCGGCAGCGTATCGCGCGAGCGCGCATAACCCCAAGCTCGGCATCGGATATGGCCCTTCATCGCGGCGGACCATGGACCTCTTTCCGGCCAAGAACGACGACAAGGCGCCCCTCGCCATGTTCGTTCACGGTGGCTATTGGCGCTCGCTAGAGCCTTCGATGTTTTCACAAATGGCGGCAGGACCGAATGCGCGCGGGATAACGGTCGCGGTCGCAGGTTACGATCTTTGCCCGCATTGTTCGGTTGCCGACATCATCGATCAGATGCGCAGCGCCTGTCTGAGCCTCTGGCGCAAGCGGCGCCAGCGCATTTGCGTCTACGGCCATTCGGCCGGGGGGCATCTGGCCGCGTGCATGGTGGCGCAAGACTGGAAAGCTTTCGCCTCCGATGCCCCGGCCGACCTCGTGCCGGCCGCCTACGCGATTTCCGGAGTGTTCGATCTCGCACCGTTGGTGCATTGCTCGCAAAATCTGGATTTGCGTCTCGACGAGGCGGAAGCGCGCCGGGTATCGCCGCTTTACTGGCACGTGCCGCCCGGTCGCAGCCTGGACGCCGTCGTTGGCGCGCTGGAATCGAAAGAGTTCTTACGCCAGAGCAGCACGATCGCCGAGTCCTGGCAACAACGCATGGCGCTCACCCGTTACGAGGAAATAGCGGGCACAAACCACTTCACGGTCATAGACCCTCTCGGCAATCCGGATAGTGCGATGACCGCACGCGTCGCCGCGATGGCGCACAGCGTAAACGGCATGGCGCTGTAGTACTTCACGCTTCCCAGCATTATCGACTTAGTCGACATGGGCTTCTGCTCGTTTCCCTTTCCCCCTTTTGGAGGGGACGCATGAACGAGGAAACCCGCAATAGGAATATTATCTTGACCACCGGAAAAGATTGACAGTAGGATTAAAGTCCGATGTCAAAATTTTGGGTGTCGCTTTGAACTCTTCCTCAAGTTTCCGCCACGAGCTTCGTTGTCTTCAACGCGACCATGCCACACTGCGCCTCGAATTGGAGCGCATCAAGCGTGCCTACTATGCTCGCCAGTACGATCCCAATCAGCCTCGTATCGCTCGCGGGAATCCCGATGGTGGCGAGTGGACAACTCAACCCTCGATTCAGCCTGTCTTCTATGATCCTCGCCGTCTTGCGATCCGGAAGGCGATCGAGGGCGGCCTGGCTCTGTACACCTGGCTATCGACACGAAGCGGGTCCGACAAGCAAGCGGTCATTATCTTCGACGCCAGGGAGTTTCGATCGGATGGACGCGGCGAGCTCGACCTGGATGATGTAAAGCTGCTTGATCGCGACAAAGTCAATGCTGCTTGCCCCCGTTTGGACAAGGTCCAAAAGCGAACGGACCTAGCCGCTGAAGTCGTTAGCCGAACTCGCGGACATTTGCCGCCTGCGGAATTCGGCACGGCCGTGCACACCAATCTCAAGAGGCAGATCGACGGTCTCAGCGACCCGGATTTTCGCGCTGAAGTCTCGTACCTGAAAAATAGAGAGGAAACTTATGGCAGAAAAGATTCAATCCGCATCGACGTACTTGAGAAGGTCGGCGACGGAACCGTGTGTGTATACGATATCAAGACTGGCCAGCGGGGCCTAAGTCTTGCGCGAACGACAGAAATTGCAACGAATGTATTCAAGGCTTATCCAGCAACTCAACGCATCCTCGTCAGCGAAATACGGCCGAGATCGAGATAATGACGACCATCGCGCAGGTCAGAGAGGTGGTCCGGCCGCTCTTGCAGCGTAATCCCGATCTCGAACTCGTTGGCCGCCTGATCGTTGTAAAGCCCGTGCACCACATTCTGCGCGGGATCTACATCGATCGCAGCCTTGATCCTCAGCTCTTTATCCCTACCTGGGCTGTCACGTTCCTGTTCGAGCCGTCCGAGAGCTTTTCGTATAATTGGGGAGGAAGGCTTTCTAATCGCGCGCATGGCGTTTGGGACGTTGGCAATCCGGCCACGTCACAGGTGATGTGCGAGGAAATCGAAAAGGAGGCACTCCCGCTGCTACGGCCAATTCAGACCATCCACGATTTTATCAGATTCACGTCGAAGGAGCGTTTCAAGGAAACGTATTTGGATCTTTACGAGGAGCGCAAAATATTTGTCGACATTGCCTGCGGCGATCTCAATGCGGCGAGAGCGATCTGCGCGTATTTTGCCACTGAAAGTGCAAAGAAGCGGTATTCAGGTGGAATGGAGGAAGAATACGACCGGGTCACGAAAACGCTCTGTCCACTTGTTGCGGCTGGTGACCGCCTTGGTCTCGTGCAGCTCTTGCGAGACTGGGAAGCGAGTTCTGTCGAACATTTGAAGATGAAAAGGTTATGGGAGCCGACTCCGTTTCCAATCGAATTGCAACGCGAAAAGGAATAAAATTCCGTGAGTTGGATTGGATACAGCGGCAAGTTTCGGGATCGAAAATTGCTTGCTAGAACCAGTAGCGCCGCGCAAATGCGATTGTGAGCGCCGCACCGACCACGACAATCAGCACGCGCACGACGTTGCGCGGAATGACGCGCGCGACATAGGCGCCGATCAATCCGCCGCCGATCGTTCCGGCGGCCAGCGCCAGGGTCTGCGGCCACAGCACGGCGCCATGCGTGGCGAACACCAGGGTGGCGGCAAATCCGTTGAGGCTCGAGACGAAATTCTTGGCGACATTTGCGGAGCGATAATCGCCGCCTGTCGCCAGCGAGAACACGCCGAGCATCAGGATGCCCACGCCGGCGCCGAAGTAACCACCATAAAACGAAACCGGGAGCACCACCTTGAGACTGGCGATGTCGAATGCAATCGCATGGCCGCGTCCTTCCGCGCGGGCGCGGAGCCAGCGACTGATCCGTTCGGAATAGGCGAACAGCAACGTCGCAAAGCCGAGCAACAAGGGCACGATCTGCGCGAACATTCGCTCCGGCGTCAGCAGCAGAGCTGCTGCGCCGGCGCCCGCACCAATAATCGAGGCGACAATCAGGCCAACAAAAGCACGGTTGAACGGCGGAAGTTGCGATCGATCGGATAATGCCGCCAGCATCGTTGCGGGCATGATGGAAGCCAGATTGGATACGGCCGCGAGCTGTGGCGATACCCCGGTTGCAATCAGCGCGGGGTAGATCACGACCGCTGCGCCACCCACCATGCTTGCGATGATTCCTGCGATAATGCCGGCGCCGACGAGAAAGGCGATGGTCATCAAATCCATGCGCGATACCCGCCCCCGTTCATTCCCGCGCACGCGGGAATCCAGCCCGCAGAGTACAAAGG
>DAISKM010000346.1:0-4476 GCA_036820945.1 Pseudolabrys sp. | reverse complement strand
ATCGATGATCCCCTCATGATCGTCGGACAGCAGCAGCTCGCGCTCCGAGCACATCATGCCATTCGATTCGACGCCACGAATGGTGCCCGGCTGAAGATCGACGCCGGTGCCCGGAATATGCGTGCCGGGCGGCGCGAACAATCCGTACCAGGTCTGCGACGGCGCGCCCTTGTAGCCAAGATCTTCCAGCGTCGGCACGTTCGGCAGCAGCGGCGTGCGGATGTTGTTGACCAGCGCCAGCGCCGTCATCTTGCCGGCATTGATCTGCGGGATCACGTTGCCGAGGCCGAGCAGGCCGATCGGCGTCGAGCCGCCGAGAATGGCATTGGTCGCCTCGCCGCCGCCCTTGAACGGCACGCGCACCCAGTCGGCGCCCTTCTCCTGCTTCAGACTGTCCATGTAGACGACGCACGGGATCGAGGCACTGAGATAGGACAGCGTGCCCGGCTTCTGCTTCGACACAGCGATGAGCTCGTCGACCGTCTTCGCCTTGAGGTCGGAATTGATCACCAACACCTGAATCAGGTGGAACAGGTTGATGATCGGCACGAGCTTGTCAGGATCGAACGACAGGTTCTTGAACAGGTACTGGTTGTAGATCATCGGATCGGCATTGATGATGCAGATCGTGTAGCCGTCCGGCTGCGCGTCCTGGCAGGCGCGCGACGCGATGTTGCCGGATCCGCCCGGCCGGTTCTCGATGATGAGCGGCTGGCCGAGGCGCTTGTGCAATTCGTCGCCCAGGACGCGCATGAAAATGTCGCTGATGCCGCCGGCGCTCGAGGTGGTGAGCACATGGATCGGGCGGCTCGGGTAGTCGTCCGCGAGACCCAGCACTGTCAGCGCGATAAGGACCGCGGTCGTCAGAGCTGCAACGCGAGCCATTGCTCTCTCCTGTAATGCCCGGCTTTATGGCGGGCATCCACGTCTTAAAACGATGCAGTAGAACAAGACGTGGATGGCCGGGACAAGCCCGGCCATGACGATGCGGCGCTTGAACGCTCCGAACATTCACCCACTCAGCCTCGCCTTCACGAGCCCGCTCGCCCTGGCCATGTCCATCTGCCCGGCAAATTTGCCGCGCAGAACGCCGATGACCCTGCCCATATCCTTCATGCCGCCAGCGCCGGTTTCCTTCACCGCCGCTTCGATCGCCGCCTTCATCTCGTCATCGGACATCTGCTTGGGCAGATAGCCGGAGATGATGGAGATCTCCTCCTGTTCCTGCTTCACCAGGTCGGCGCGCCCGCCTTTCTGGTACAGCTCGACCGATTCCTGCCGCTGCTTGATCATCTTCTGCAGGAGACTCAGCACCTCGGCGTCCCCGAGTGGGGGCTTGCCGGTGCCGCGCGCCTCGATGTCGGCATTCTTGAGCGCGGAATTGACCATGCGCAGGGTCGATACAGCCCGCTCGTTCTTGGCCTTCATCGCCTCGGTCAGAGCCTTGTTGATGTCATCGCGCAGCACGGTAATCCCTTTCCTTGCAGTTCACGCGTTTGGGGGCGGCACCCGGCCGCCCCTTGCCTCTCACACCATAATACGCAAGTAAGAGGCCATGACCCAGTCGAAAGCCGCTCCCACGGGCGCAACTTGGGCAGAGCCCAGGCCAACCGCGCTTTTGGTGCTGGCTGACGGAACCGTACTTGAAGGATTCGGACTGGGCGCGACCGGGCATGCGGTGGGCGAGGTCTGCTTCAACACCGCGATGACGGGCTATGAGGAAATCCTCACCGACCCGTCCTATGCCGGGCAGATCATCACCTTCACCTTCCCGCATATCGGCAACGTCGGCACCAACGAAGAAGATATCGAAAGCGTCAACATGGCGTCGCGGCCCGGCGCGTGCGGCGTCATATTGCATGGCGCGATCACGGCGCCGTCGAATTATCGAGCGACGAAACATCTCAACGACTGGCTGAAGGCGCGCGGCATCATCGGACTCGCCGGCATCGACACGCGCGCCCTCACCTCGCTCATCCGCGTCAACGGCATGCCCAACGCCGTGATCGCGCATGAGCCCAAGGGCAAGTTCGATCTTGCCGCCTTGAAGAAAGAGGCGAAGGCGTGGCCGGGCTTGGTCGGCATGGATCTGGTGCCGATGGTCACGAGCAGTCAGCGCTTCACCTGGGACGAAGGGCCGTGGACCTGGGACAAAGGGTATTCGCGGCAAACCAATCCGGAATTCCACGTGGTCGCGGTCGACTACGGCATCAAGCGCAATATCCTGCGGCTGCTTGCCGGCTCCGGCTGCAAGGTGACCGTGGTGCCGGCGAAAACGTCGGCCGAAGACATCCTGGCGCTCAAGCCGGATGGCGTATTCCTGTCGAACGGGCCGGGCGATCCCGCCGCGACCGGTGAATATGCCGTACCCGTCATCAAGAAACTGATCGATACAGGCACGCCGACGTTCGGCATCTGCCTCGGGCATCAGATGCTCGGCATCGCGGTCGGCGGCAAGACGATGAAAATGCACCAGGGTCATCACGGCGCCAACCATCCGGTGAAGGATCTCACCACCGGCAAGGTCGAGATCACTTCGATGAACCACGGCTTTGCGGTCGACAAGGACACGCTGCCGAAGAATGTCGAGCAGACGCACGTCTCGCTGTTCGACGGCTCCAATTGCGGTCTTGCGCTCAAGGACAAGCCGGTGTTCTCGGTGCAGTATCACCCCGAAGCATCACCCGGCCCGCGCGACAGCCATTACCTCTTCAGGCGCTTTGTCGAAATGATGCGGCAGGCGAAGCGAAAGATTGCGTGAGATGGCGCAGTGTTTCCCCGTTCATTCCCGCGCAAGCGGGAATCCAGCTCTTTAAGCTCTGGGTCCCCGCTTGCGCGGGGACGAACGGTCCACTGAACCGTCTCCGTCAAAGTTTGTTGTATTGGCATGGCCATATCCAAGCCCCTCACTTTCATGTTCAAGAACGACGGCAAGGTGCCGAACAATCCGGCGCTGCCGGTGCTCGTCTACAAAGGCGCGGTCGATGTCGACAGCAAGCGCGACCCCGCGAGCGCAATCGAGAAGCTGTTCACCGCCAACGGCTGGGGCCGCGACCAGTGGCGCGACGGCATTTATCCGTTCGTGCACTATCACTCGATGATCCACGAAGCGCTTGGCATCGCGCGCGGGCGAGCCAGGGTCCAGCTCGGCGGACATAACGGCGAGGTATTCGAGCTTGCCGCCGGCGATGTTGTCGTGCTGCCGGCGGGCACGGGGCACCAGCGGCTTTCGGGCAGCGACGATTTTCTTGTGATCGGCGCCTACCCTCCGGAAGGCACTTATAATCTCTGCCGCGGCGACAATCCGGCCGAGCACGCCAAGGCCGTTATGACGATTCCCAAGGTGCCGCTGCCGGAGAGCGACCCGGTGCTGGGCGAGGACGGCCCACTGCCGAAGTTGTGGTGTTAGCACGTTTGTCAAAAAGTCCGTTCATCCCCGCGCAAGCGGGAATCCAGCAGTTTAAGCTCTGGGTCCCCGCTTGCGCGGGGACGAACGGCTGACGGGTTACCGTCTAGCGCCAAACGCATTTGTCTGCGACATAATGCTGATGGACTGGATCACCTTCTACGACTTCAAGCACTCCGTCATTTACGTGAACGCGCGTCACCGCGACGTGCATTACCGCACGATCGCCGAAGACATCCGCACCTACATTCCCTCACCGACCGCGCAGGCGCTCGACTACGGCTGCGGCGAAGCGACGTCAGCCGATCTCGTCGCCGCCGCGTGCGGCCAGCTGGTGCTGGTCGAGGCCGCACCGAATGTGCGCGCCTCGCTCACCATGCGCTATGCCGGCGATCCGAAGATTGCCGTCATTACATCGGAGCAGGCGCCGGCGCTTCCCAAAGCCTCGTTCGATCTCATCGTGATGCATTCGGTCGCGCAGTACCTAAGCGAATCCGAGTTGGAGCGCGTATTCGTAATATTTCGCGCGTTGCTGAAACCGGACGGGCTGCTGGTGCTCGGCGACATCGCGCCCCCGCATTTCGCTGCGCCGTCGGCGGCGCTTTCCCTGTTGCGCTTTGGCGCCGCCAATGGATTCTTCTGGGCGGCGGCGTCCGGGCTGGCGCGGATTTTCGTGTCGGACTACCTGCGGCTGCGGAAAACCGTCGGACTATCCCACTATACCGAAGCCGCGATCCTGGAGAAGCTCAGGCGGGCAGGGTTCAACGCCGAGCGCGCCGCTCGCAATATCGGCCACAACCAGCGCCGCATGACGTTTCTCGCGCGGCCGGCGTAGCCGTCGTCATCGCCGTTACAGGGCGTCATGGCCGGGCTTGTCCCGGCCATCCACGTCTTCGCTTGCTCCGGGGAAGACGTGGATGCCCGGCACAGGGCCGGGCATGACGATTTCTTTATGTTCATGCGTCACACACAGCAATCATCCTCCCCTTCCCTGCTGCCCGATTCTGGTCTAAGCACCCTGCGCGCGGGGCTTGTCCCCCGCCGGGTGGCGACAGGACGCGCGGTCAGCG
>DAISKM010000345.1:0-4479 GCA_036820945.1 Pseudolabrys sp. | reverse complement strand
GGATTGAAGGACGGGCGTCCCTTGGCCGCGTAAAGCCGCGCAACCGCTTCGCCATTTCCGGCATCGGCGCCGAGCCCATAGACTGTCTCGGTGGGAAAGGCGACGAGGCCGCCGGCCGACAGGCAACGTGAGCCTGCCTCGATAGCGTCCTGATCAGCCTTCAAAATTCGTGTTCCGAGCTCGGCGGTCATCATCGGCTTCACTAACGGGTTCAAGCGTTTAGTGAACTTCCTGAAGCTTCGCAAGAACACGAAGAACGGTCTCGGTCACAGCTGCGTCACACCGGCAACGAAAAAGTCGCGCCAAATATCAGCAAACGCTTCGAAAGTGCTGGCCAAATTCGTCGCAAGGGACGCGCAAGTCTCGCCCGCCCTTTGTACTTTTTGAAGAGCGGCGGATCTGAATCGGTTCGTGACCATTCACGCGGTGAGTTCAACGTCTGCCGAGGGCCAAAAGCGGACATGCGTCCGTTGATTTTTTGAACGTTAATCTGTCCGTGGTAACGCACGGATTTCCACCGTTCCACCAGCTTCAAAATGGGGGTTGCCCACCAACAGAGACTTTGCGTGATCCAGATTATCGGCGTTCACGCGGATATATCCTGCAAGATGGGCAGTCAGAGACGGCACCTCGCCGCTCTTTCGTACGCAGACGCCATCACCGATCGCACTACCGCCCTCAAAAGAGCCGGTGGCCTTCAACTTTGCAAGGTATGGCTCCCAGTCATTTTCTCCGTCTCGTGCATCGTCATGCATGAAAAATATATAGTCCGGCACATCGAACTCCCTACGATCATAAGTCGCCCCCGAGAGCGCACGTTGAGGATGGGCCCGCCGCGCCGGAGGAGGGGCCGAGATTTATCGACGCATCAGCGGGGGCCCTGTTACCGTTCTCTAGATTCTCGGTTGTGGTTCTTACTGGCGTTCTTGACGCAGGCTAGCGTTCGGAAGATAAGGACCCCCAGTCGGAGTGTAGCGCAGTCTGGTAGCGCACCACGTTCGGGACGTGGGGGTCGCAGGTTCAAATCCTGCCACTCCGACCAATCGTTTCAAAAGGTTGCCCGAAAGGCTTTCTTGCTTCGGCAACGTTTCGGACAATCTTTCGGACAGATTGGTCGGGGCGCTTTTTCGCGTTTGTACGTGGTCTTATCAGGCTCCCCCATTTTGGGGGCATCGAAGTGGCGGCCAGAACTAGAAAGTGAGGGCGTCCTGCGACGGGCAAGGGGACACAGATTCAAGTCCGCATGCACAAAAACATTTTTTGATGTCTGCTTTGCCCTCGGAAGCGGACATCGCCTTGTTCGGTCCGGCCTCGTCAAGCATTTTCCAGCCTTGCCTTGGCTCTGACGAGATCCGCAGTGTCAAAGCCCTCGCTAAAAGATCCGTACGTCTCGCCGAGTTGTGAGCGACACGTATCCGAATTTTGTCTCAAATCGTATAAATCACACATGCTCAGGCGAAGTCGAAGCTCAAAAAATTTAGTTTTCTGCTCGCGCGCGACCTTCAGGCCTTTTGCAAAATAATCCTCTGCCTGATCCCGATCCTGGTTTGATCGAAAATTTGTTTCGCCGAGCAAGCGATATATTTCAGCTGCGTAAAATCGTTCGTTGTTCTCTTCATCGAGCCTTACCTGACGCAAAAATTCGAGCGCCTGCCCGTAGCGTTTGTTCTTTACGCATGCATCAGCCAGCAATCCCAGGGAGTACGACTCAAACAACAAGGCGCCGGTTGCCCGTTCTTTTTCCAAACCTTCCTGGATCTCGGCGATACCTTCCTCGAACTCGCCTTGCTGAGCCCTCGCCCATCCGCGCAAAATCCGAGCCATGGCTAGATAGTGCACAAACTCATATTCTTCGCAGAGTGCGATTGCAGCGTTGGCCTGACCTGCAACGACGGCGGTCTCGCCACGGAGCTGATGTACCCGTAGGCTTATCGTTTTTGCCATCGCCTCAGTGAACGGATGTCGAGATGCATCCGCATAACGGCGGGCGTCTTCGCAAAGTCGCAACGCCTGATCCGGGAAACCAAGGTACCCAAGTGCCAAGCCGTCGTATAACCTTACGTGAACTCGTGGGTCTTGCGCCGACAGATCAAGATATGCCGCGGCTTTGCTGTCATCACACAGGCTGATGCTGCGTTCCAGCTCCGTGTGGGCGGCGGCGAGTTTCCCTTGTGCAAATAAAGTAAACCCCAAAGCTTCATGGGCAAGAACCTTATAAACCGAGTCGTCTACATTCTTAGCTGTATTCAGCAGATGTTCGGCAAGGGCTTGAGCTTCGCGAAGCGCTGCGCGCAGAAAATTCCAGGTCCACAAACCAAACACCGCCGGGAAAGTATGTTCATCAAGCCCACTCTCTCGGCATAGCTGAAGTGCTCGCGTATACGCATTCTTGACACTGTCTGAGCTCCAGCCCTTGGTCGCCCGGAGCGAATTGCCGAGCGACGTTTGAAGCAGCAACTCAAATTTGTTGCGCACCATCGGGTTGTCGATGCGGGGGATTAGTTTCAGCCCCTGTTCCAGATGGCCGACAGCAGCGTTCGCTGACCGGCTGAGTGCGAGATTGCCGGCCTTAAGCCAGTAAGCGATCGCGGATTCAACAAGACCAGCTTCAGTGAAGTGGTGAGCCACGATTTCCGGTTGGCTCACCACGATATCAGAAAACTTTTCCTCCATTTTGCGTCCAATTTGGCCGTGCAATTGCTGCCGGCGGCTCTTGAGCAGGCTCTCATATGCCGCATCCCGCACTAGCGCATGCTTGAAGCTATAGATGGCGTTCGGTGGCTCGCCACGGCGGAACACGAGTTCAGCCTGCTCAAGTTTGCCGAGGGCATCCTCTAGCGACGGTTCATCGCGTCCCACCACCTCCCGCATCAAGGAGTAGGAGAACTCACGTCCGATGGCTGCTCCTATCTGACCGATTTCCTTCACCGGCGCGAGGCGGTCGAGCCGCGCCATCAAGGAGTCTTGAAGGGTCGTTGGAATCGCGAGCGGAGGAAGAGGCCCGTCAAGCCGATAGCCGTCCGCGTCTTTGATCAGGATGTCGCCTTCCAGCACCGTTTTTGTGAGTTCTTCGACGAACAGGGGGTTGCCATCTGTCTTTGCGACAATCTGGTTCATCACTTCGGCAGGCAGGGTGTGACCGCCGGTCACCTGGGTGACTATGCTTTCAACATTGTTGCGGTCGAGGCGACCAAGCATCAACGTACCGACATGCGGGAGACCAACCCAAGGCGGCTCGAATTCTGGTCGCAAGGTGAACAGGGCAATGACCGGTGATTGGCGCACGCGCTCGACAGTTAGATCGAGCAGCTCCAGGGAGGTGGCATCGGCCCACTGCACATCCTCGAACAGGAGCAGGATCGGTTTCTGACGTGCGAGGTTTTCGAATTGATCGAGCAATGCAGCAAACGTGCGCCGCCGTTGCTGTGCGGGGTTGGGCGTCAGTTTCGGATATCGGTCGCCAAACGGGATAGAGAGCAGCGCTGCAAAAAGTGGTGCCGTGTCCTGAACGCGCGGTGGGGTTATGCCGAGAAGCGCCTCCAGCTTGTCAAGGCGTTTCTCGGACGAATCGTCTGCCTTAAACCCCACCGCCCGCTCTATTTGGGCGATGAACGGATAAAGCGCGCTGTTGGTGTGGTGAGGCGAACATTGGTAATGCAAGAGCATGTGCGGCTCGTCGGCGACGCGCTCTTCGAGAGCTGCGACAAGACGGGACTTGCCGATCCCCGGCTCGCCTGAGATCAGCACGATCTGGCCTTCACCTTTCCAGGCGAGCCGTTGACGTTCTAAAAGGAAATCGAGTTCATCTTCGCGGCCGATGAGGTCAGTCAGGCCCGCCGCGTGGATCGCCTCGAAACGGCTCTGGGAAGCCGAAACGCCGTCAACCGCCCACGCCGCGATCGGCTCAGCAATACCCTTGACCTTGTGAAGGCCAAGATCGCGCAGGCGGAACAGATCGCCGAGCAGCCGACGTGTGGAAGCGGCGACGACCACGGTCCCGGGCTCAGCCAAGATCTGAAGGCGCGCCGCCAGGCTCGGCGTGTCGCCAACCACAGCATGCTCCCGCAAGGCACCCTCGCCAAGACCGCCGACCACCACCAAGCCGGTGGCTATGCCAATGCGGACCGAGAGCGGTTCTTCCGCAGGCGTCTTCAGCCTTGCAACAGCGGCAGCGATATCGAGGGCCACGCGAACGGTTCGCTCGGCATCGTCCTCGTGCGCACGGGGATAACCGAAATAGGCCAATATTCCGTCGCCCCGGAAATCGGCAAGGAAACCGTCAAAGGCCAGCGTAATTCGGGCGCAGGCGGCCTGAAAGGCATCGATCACGGCGCCCATATCCTCTGGATCGAGCCGGGCCGAGAGAGCAGTCGAGCCCACCAGATCGCAGATCATCACGGTCAAGTGACGGCGCTCGCCAGTAGCTATGGGGTGTTCGCCTGGAGATTGTCGGGCTTCGCTCGTGACAGGTGCACTGGG
>DAISKM010000344.1:0-4481 GCA_036820945.1 Pseudolabrys sp. | reverse complement strand
ACTTTGAGCATCACCGCTTCAAGTGGAATTCCGACCCAGAGTGCTGCGAGAATAGCGGCGAGGCCGAGCGCGTAGGCGACCGGCATGCCCAGCAGACAGACGATCGTGAAACTGCCGATGAGGATGGCGATGTCCATGGGGCGACCCGACCGCTATTCGCTCTGAAGTTGGCTGACGGTCTCGGGATCCGGCTCGGCGAAAAACTTTCGCGTAAGAAAGCGCTCGATCACGAGCAGGGTCGTGAGCGCACCGCCGATGGGGATCGGCATATAGGCGAGGCCAACCCACACGATCGGGAACTCCGGAATGGACTGGTACCAGGTCGTCTGGACCAGCTTGATACCCCACCAGAGCATGAAGAGGTTGGTCGCCAGCATGCAGACTTCCAGGAACCAGCCGAGATAGGACTTGGCCGGTTCGCTCAGAAAGGCAGGCAAAACGCCGACACCGATATGCAGGTATTCGCGATAGCAAACGACCGCCGACAGGAACGACATCACGATCATGAGCAAGGTCGCGAGCGGTTCCGGCCAGGAGGCCGCGCTGTTCAGCACGTAGCGGCAAAACACGCCGTAAGGGATGATCAGCGTGATGATTACGAGGCACGAACCTGCGATGAACAGGCATGCCTGATGGACCTTGTCCATCAGCCGGATGTATTGCGCCTTCATGTCCCCTCACAAGAAAGAAGCCGACCCGACGCCGTTCGTCGGCGCGGGCCGGCCCTTTAATTCAGAAGCGTCACTTCACGTCCTGAATGCGCTGGATCAGCGCAGCCTGCTGCCCACCGTATTTGTCCCAGACCGGCTTGACCGCCGCCTGGAACGGCTTCTTGTCGGCAACGTCGTTCACGATTGCCCCGGATTCGACCATTTTCTTGAGAGATTCCTTTTCGCGGTCGTACCAGAGCTTGCGCTCCTCTTGCTGCGCCTCCTTGGCGACCTTCAGGATCAATGCCTGGTCGTCCTTCGACAATTCGTCCCAAATCTTCTTCGAGAAGACGAGGATTTCCGGAATCATCAGGTGCCCGGTCTTCGAGTAGTACTTCGCATAACGATAGTGCTGACCGCTCTCGTAGGTCGGATAGTTGTTCTCCGCGCCGTCGACTACGCCGGTCTGCATGGCATTGATGAGCTGATCAAAGCCCATCGAGACGCCGTTTCCACCCAGCGAGTTCATCGTGTCGACAAAAACGGGGTTGCCCATCATTCGGATCTTCAACCCTTTCAGGTCGTCGACTGTCTGGATCGGCTTCTTGCTGTTGTAGACGTTGCGGGTGCCGGCATTCATCCAACACAATCCGATCAAATTCGCTTTCGACTCCGAGAGCTTCTTGAGCAGTTCATCACCGATCGGCCCATCGATGACCTTCTCCATGTGGGCGTCGTCACGGAACATGAAAGGCAGGTTGAAGACATTCATTTCTGGCACGATCGGGCCCATTGGACCAACGCTGATGCGCGCGATAGCGAGCGCGCCAACCTGCGCCTGTTCGATCATCTCCTTCTCGCCGCCAAGCTGCATTGACGGGTACATCTGGATGCTCAGACGTCCATTCGTCGCGACCTCGAGCTTCTTGCCCATCTGGACGACGGCTTCCACCGTCGGATAGCCGAGCGGATGCACGTCGGTCGCCTTGAGCACGAGCTTCTGCTGCGCGAGGGCAGAGCCAGATGCAAAAGCCGTGGCGGCGAAGAGAACGCCGGCGACCGCGAACGCAATGCGAGCCTTAGTCATGAGTGTTCCTCCCTGGTGAACTGCAGAGCACGGTTGATTAATCGGGCGCCCCCGTGCATGTTATTCATCAGGTCATATGATGACCTGACCATCCGGGACGCTGTCAAGCCTTATGGCCAAGACATTGCCAAAAAAACTCGCGTTGTTGCAGCCACTCGATGCGCCGCGCCGGCTGACCGCCGAACTGGTAGCGCGCCTGACCGCCGACATCACAAGCGGCAAGCTGCCGCCCGGCTCGCGGTTGCCGACCGAGCAGGAAATGATAGCCGCCACAGGTGTCAGCCGCACCGTGATCCGGGAAGCCGTCGCAGCCTTGCGCGCCGACCGTCTGGTGGTGACCCGGCAAGGGGTTGGCGCATTCGTAGCAAATCATGTGCGCCGGCCATTTCGGGTCGACTTCGACGAGCGATCGCCACTGCGGGAAGTGCTTAACGTGATGGAACTGCGCACGGGCGTCGAGATCGAGGCTGCGGGACTTGCAGCAGAACGCGCTTCACCGGCGCAACTCAAAAAGATCGCCGAAAAATTCAACGCCATCCAGGCGGCGATCGACCGGGGCGAGAGCGCTGTCGACGAAGATTTTGCGTTCCATTGTGCGATCGCGACTGCGACCGGGAACCCGCAGTTCACGCGCTTCCTGGAGTATCTTGGCAGCTTCATTATACCGCGCCGGTCGATCTGGAACGATCCATCCACCGCCGCGCGCCGTGTCCAGCTTGACACTTTTCAAAAGGAGCACGAGCAGATCCTGCAAGCGATCCAGGCTGGTGCCGTCTCGCAGGCGCGCACAGCGATGCAGCGCCATTTGCTCAACAGCCGTCAACGCTACCAGAAGCTCGCCGCCGAGCACGAAATAGCGTAGCCCCGTAGCAATTCCCGCAAGAGAGCGTGATGCAAGCAATTTTGATTACCGGTGCAGCTGGCGACGTGGGTGCGCGGCTGCGAAGACTGCTCAGGGGAGTCTACCCGCGCATCCGGATCAGCGATATCCGCAAACCGTCAGATCTTGGGAGCGACGAAGAGTTCATCGCCGCCGATCTCGCGGACTATGGTCAGGTCGAAAAAATCACGTCCGGTATCGAAGGCATCGTGCATCTTGGGGGATTTTCCGTGGAAGGACCCTGGGAGACAATCCACCGTTCCAATATCGTCGGTTGCTATAACCTGTTTGAGGCAGCTTACCGGTCCGGCGTGAAGCGGGTCGTATTCGCATCCTCCAATCATGCTGTCGGATTTTATCCACGTGAACGGAAGATCGGAGTGGATGTAACCGTTCGTCCAGACAGCCGTTACGGCGTCAGCAAGGCATTCGGAGAGGCGCTTGGCGCGCTCTATGCCGACAAGCACGGGCTGGGAGTAACCTGCATCCGCATCGGCAACGTGAACGATAAGCCGCTCGACAAGCGACGGCTATCGATCTGGCTCAAGCCGGAGGATCTCGTGCAGCTTGTTCGCATCGGGCTTGAGCATCCCGATATCCGCTTCGAGATTTTCTACGGCGCGTCCGACAACAAAGCGGCCTGGTGGGACAACGGCAACGCTGAACGGTTCGGTTATCGCCCGCAGGGCAGGGCGGAAGATTTTCGCGCCTTTGCAATGACCGAGCAGGCGAAGCTTTCCGCCGACCCGATCGCGGAACGTTATCAAGGCGGGCCCTTCTGCTCGGACGAATACGATGCAGATGGCAAGTAAGGATCAGGCGCCGTTGCTTTGGATCAGCGAGCCCGCAACGAGGCTCCAGCCGTCGACCAGGCGACCAGAGGCCTGATGCCGGTGTCGTAAGCGCGTTGCAGCGCCGGCCCCATCACGAATGCGGTTAAAAACAGCGCCAGCGATACGATTACGGCATTCGGCGGCGCGGTCGCGGTACCGAGTGCCGTGCGCAGCAGCGACAACCACCACGACGATGCGCGTGAACGAGGTCATCATGACCAGGATGGAAGGCGCCAGCGAAAGAACGGTGAGCAGCGCAATCTGGATCACGCGCTCGGTCAGCCCGTTGCCTTGTCCGAAGTTGACGCTGATATCCTGTGCGGCGGCTGTCCCCATCGCCGTGAGGAGCATGCCAGCTACCCCGACCGCCACCGTCACCAGACGGACACGGCGGTCGGAAGCGGGTGTCACGATTTCCCCGGCGGACGGCCAAGCAAGCTGGCCATCTCCTCTTCGAGATTCTCGTAGAGATTCTTTCCGGGCGTTGCGGCCGGCTCACGCGCTTCCGGCTTGGGCTCAAACTTGGGCTCGGCCTTCGGCTCGAACTTCGGTTCTTGCTTCGGCTCGAATTTCGGTTCAAGGCGTCCCTTGAAATCGCGCGCCATGGGCCGCGGGCTTGTATCGCCTGTCTTGCCGCCTGGCGATGCGCTCCCCGGAGCGGCCAGCGGATCCGTCACCGGCGGCCTGCCCTCCGGGGCGGGTGCGCGGCGCAGTGCGGCTTCAAGCTGTTGTGCCATCTCCGCAAGGCTGTGATCGGCCTGCGCTGTTGCAGGTTCGGGGGTTTGTGATGGCGCTCGAGGCGTTGGCTCCATGCGCGTGACCGGGGGCGCATGATCGGGCGGATTTAGGCGGTTCGATAATTCGGCGGCAAGGCCGGTGAGGCTATCACCCGGTCGCGCGCGCCCACCGGGTTCAGGCGCGACCCAAGGCTCTTCGGTTGCGGCGGTGGGGCGATAGGGACGAGATACCGGAGCGGTTGGCTCGCCGACCGGCTGGAGGGGCCAACCGTTTTCTCCTGCCGGCGCGTGGCG
>DAISKM010000343.1:2569-4494 GCA_036820945.1 Pseudolabrys sp. | reverse complement strand
CCCGAGTGTGGGGTCAATCTTGCCGCCGCGGGTACGATAATAGCGGTTGCCGAATTCATCTTCGCCGACATATTCGCCATACATCCAGGTCCAGAATTGGGTCCCGAATGTCTGCGAATTCCTCCAGGTGAAGAACTTGAGCAGGAAAGCTTTCATTGCCGCCAACAAATCACATTGGGAACGCGGGCGTTTTGCCAGCTTGGCGCGGCCAAGTCCAGCGCATCAAATGCTGCAGGCCCCGTATTCGCCCTCTTTTCTGGCAATGCTAATAAGGCCGCATGGACGCAATCAGATCGGCTGTGGTCGCAATCAAGCATGGGCTCGACTGGCTCCCCGACCCGGTCGTGTCCGTGATTATTTTAGGGCTTGCGGTCGTCGCGGCACTGGCGTTGCACAACTGGTTGCAGCATCTGTTGCGCCGGTTGATTGCCCATCGTTATCCGAACGCGTTCTCGCTTTTCGATAAGACATCCAAGCTCACGAAGCTGGCGCTGATAACGCTGGCTATGATCATCGTTATCCCGGTCGCGCCGCTCTACCCGGAAACGGCGGAAATACTGTCGCGGCTGTTGTTGATGGCTGTCATCGGCCTGATCGGCTGGACAGCAATCGTTGTACTCCAGCTTTCCGCGTCTGCCTACCTTCGACGCTATCGTCTCGACGCCGATGACAACTTCCTCGCGCGTAAGCACAACACGCAGGTCCGGATCTTGCTGCGCGTCGTCGACGGCATCGTCCTGCTGGTGACGATCGGCGCCGCCCTGATGACGATCCCCTCGGTTCGTCAATACGGCATCAGCCTGTTTGCTTCCGCTGGAATTGCCGGCATCGCCGCCGGTCTGGCGGCGCGACCGGTATTGAGCAATCTGCTGGCCGGAGTGCAGCTTGCGATGACGCAGCCGATCCGTCTGTACGATTCCGTGATCGTAGAGGGCGAATACGGTACGATTGAAGAAATCGGCTCCACCTATGTGACCGTCAAGCTTTGGGATCTGCGGCGCATGGTCGTGCCGCTGAGTTATTTCATTGAAAAGCCGTTTCAGAACTGGTCGCGCGAAAACTCATCCTCGCTGATCGGAAGCGTGATGCTCTACGTCGATTACAGGGCGCCGGTCGCCCTTATTCGCGAAAAGCTGATGGAAATTCTCAGACAATCCGAGAGATGGGACAGGACGACGGCTGCCCTGCAGGTGACCGATTTCAAGGAGGGCAGCATTGAGCTGCGCTGCCTGATGAGCGCTCGTGCGCCGGGACAGACGTTCGACCTGCGCTGCGAGGTTCGCGAAAAGCTCATCGACTTTCTGCAAAGAGAGCACCCCGAAGCACTGCCGCATTCTCGGCAGATCAGCTTGAAGGGCGGCGCCGAGGAGATCGCTCAATCGCAGGAGGCGGCTCCCAGGCGCGCCAAGCGAAGCTAGCTCCCGCCTGGCGCGAGACCGGCCGCGCACGGTTGCGCTTGTATGCGTCCCGCGGCTATCCTGCTCACGAATTCCTCAGCGTTGGTTCGAGTCGCCCAATATTTGGCTCGCCAACACTGAAATTCGAACGACAGTGCCGGGATAAAAGGCGGGCTCCTTGGGGTCCGCCTTTTTTTCGGGCGCCGCTGCGGCGGAAAGCTGAATTCACAGGAGTGGGTGGCGTTTGCTTTTGTTTCCCACCCTGGTGCCTGTCCCCTAACGTTTTGAGATCTATCCGAGAATCAGCGACTCCAGTCGCGCCCCAGGACGAATTTTCCCCGCTTTGTCCCCCGTTTGCCCGCGCAGGGCTTTTTTGCTCCCCAGCACGGAAGTCCCATTTTTTCGTCATTTTTCCGTCATGGCCGGAGGCATAAAAACCTACAATCCCCCCGAGAGAAAAACTCTTTTCGCCAGTCCGCGATAGGCCAATACTGGACCGGTTCTTTCGGTCCGTTGCCATCAAAGTCA
>DAISKM010000343.1:0-2559 GCA_036820945.1 Pseudolabrys sp. | reverse complement strand
CCAGCCGATAGACACAAGATTTAGTGTTTGATTCAGATTTGATGACTATCTCTTGTTGACGCATACGGTGAGTCCACCTAGCTTTGGTGTGTTCGGTGGCGTTGAGTATCAGGTTCCCTCCGGACCCTCAGAACGGCTTTTCAGTCGATGAGCTCAACCCACGCCAGAACCATGGCGTTTGGGAAAAGGACTGTCTGTGGCCGGGGGCAATGCCCCCGGAACGAATCGGTGCCGGATTAGAGCATCGGGCCTAGATGGGAAGGGTTGAACGAGTACGAGCAACGACGACGGATCGGGACAGGTCCGTCAGAACCAAAAGGGCGGTGGTCAACCGTCCTGCAATTTGGGGCTAGAGACACATGCGCATTGAGCGTCGCTATACCAAGGATGGACAATCGGCCTACGCAGGCATCGAGTTCCGCCTCACCACCAGCGAGATCCGAAATCCGGACGGCTCGGTGGTGTTCAAGCTCGACAATGTTGAGGTGCCGGAATTCTGGTCGCAGGTCGCCTCCGACGTCCTGGCGCAGAAATATTTCCGCAAGGCCGGCGTCCCCGCCCGCCTGAAGAAGGTCGAGGAGAATTCCGTACCGTCCTTCCTCTGGCGCTCGGTCGCCGACGAGGACGCGCTCGCTACGCTGCCCGAGAAGGATCGCTACATCGGCGAGATCAGCTCCAAGCAGGTATTCGACCGCCTTGCCGGCACGTGGACCTATTGGGGCTGGAAGGGCGGCCACTTCGATTCCGAGGAAGACGCGCAGGCCTTCTTCGATGAGCTGCGTTACATGCTGGCCACGCAGATGTGCGCGCCAAACTCGCCGCAGTGGTTCAACACCGGCCTGCACTGGGCCTACGGCATCGATGGGCCGAGCCAGGGCCACTACTACATCGATCCCTTCACCGGCAAGCTGACGAAATCGAAATCGGCCTATGAGCATCCGCAGCCGCATGCCTGCTTCATCCAGTCGATCAGCGACGACCTCGTCAACGAGGGCGGGATCATGGACCTTTGGGTGCGCGAAGCGCGCCTGTTCAAGTACGGCTCCGGCACCGGCACCAATTTCTCCGCGCTGCGCGGCGAAGGCGAGCGCCTTTCCGGCGGCGGCAAGTCGTCCGGACTCATGTCGTTTTTGAAGATCGGCGACCGCGCGGCGGGCGCCATCAAGTCGGGCGGCACTACGCGCCGCGCCGCCAAGATGGTGATCGTCGACATCGATCACCCGGACATCGAGACCTACATCGACTGGAAGGTGCTGGAGGAGCAGAAGGTTGCGGCGCTCGTCACGGGCTCAAAGATCAACCAGAAGCACCTCAAGGCGATCCTGAAGGCCTGCGTGAACTGCGAGGGCTCGGGCGATGATTGCTTCTCGCCGGAGAAAAACCCGGCGCTAAAGCGCGAGATCAAGCTCGCGCGCAAGAGCCATGTGCCCGACAACTACATCAAGCGCGTGATCCAGTTCGCCAGGCAGGGCTACAAGGACATCTATTTCCCCGTCTATGACACGGATTGGGATTCCGAGGCCTATCTGACCGTCTCGGGGCAGAACTCAAACAACTCGGTGCGCGTCACGGATCACTTCCTGAAGGCGGTCGAGGCCGACGGCAAATGGGACCTCACCTATCGCAAGAACGGCAAGGTCGCAGAGACGCTCGACGCGCGCGCATTGTGGGAGAAGATCGGCTACGCCGCGTGGGCCTCGGCCGATCCGGGCCTGCAATATCACACGACGGTCAATGACTGGCACACCTGCCCCGTTTCGGGCGAAATCCGCGCCAGCAATCCGTGCTCGGAATACATGTTCCTCGACGACACCGCGTGCAATCTGGCGTCGTTGAACCTGCTCACCTTCCGCGAAGAGAAGACCGGCAAGTTCCAGGTCGAGAGCTACGAGCACGCGGTACGGCTGTGGACCGTCGTTCTCGAAATCTCGGTGCTGATGGCGCAATTCCCCTCGCGCCAGATCGCGGAACGCTCGTTCGAATTCCGCACCCTCGGGCTCGGCTATGCGAACATTGGCGGGCTGCTGATGACCTCCGGCATTCCGTATGACTCCGATGCCGGCCGCGCCATCGGCGGCGTGCTGACCGCGATCATGACCGGCGTTTCCTATGCGACCTCGGCTGAAATGGCCGAGAAGCTCGGGGCATTCCCAGGCTACAAGAAGAACCGCGAGCACATGCTGCGCGTGATGCGCAATCATCGCCGCGCGGCCTATGGCGAACGCAGCGGATATGAAAAGGTCGCGACCCCGCCGGTGCCGCTCGATCACGCCGCCTGCCCCGATCAGACGCTGATCGCGCATGCCAAGTCTGCCTGGGACCGTGCCTTGGCGCTCGGTGAAAAGCACGGCTATCGCAACGCCCAGGCGACCGTGATCGCACCGACCGGCACCATCGGCTTGGTCATGGATTGCGACACCACGGGCATTGAGCCCGACTTCGCGCTGGTCAAGTTCAAGAAGCTCGCCGGCGGCGGCTATTTCAAGATCATCAATCGCGCGGTGCCGGAAGCGCTGCGCACGCTGGGCTACAGCGAAGCGGACATCGCCGAGATCGAGG
>DAISKM010000342.1:3310-4524 GCA_036820945.1 Pseudolabrys sp. | reverse complement strand
TTCCCGCCGTTGTTTTCGAACGTTTGCTGAAATCCGCCCATCTGCTCGTAACCGAAGGCGAAATCCTCGGAGATGGTAATGATGCGCTTGAGCTTGAGCTCCTTCGCAGAAAAATCGGCCATCGGATGCATCGCCTGCGACGAGGTTGCCGATGCGCGAAGGAAGTAGGGGTTCGGACGACGCTGCGTCATGTCCTCGGCGGCGGCAAGGCTCAGGCAAGGCGTCTTCTGTTGCGCGATGTAGTCGGTGATCGCCAGCAACTCGAAGGCAGCAAGGGGACCAACGATCGTGTGCACCTTGTCGCGCTCGATCAGTTCCTGCGCCTTGGTCTTGGTGCCCGCCGGATTGCCGCCAGTGTCGGCGGAGATGAACTCGACCTTGCGGCCGGCAAAGGTGTAGTTCTTCTCCTTCAGGAAGGTGACGATCCCCTGTTCCATCTGGATGCCGCCCTGCGCGAGCGGGCCGGTTTTCACCGTAAGCAAGCCAAGCTTGAACGGCGCGGCCTGTGCAATAGCGGGCGCCGGGAAATTGAACGTCGCAGCAGCGGCGCCGGCGGCTGTTCCGGCCATGAATTTACGTCGGGTGACTTTGCGAGACATTGAATTCCTCCCTTTGATCGGCTTTGCCGCCCCTAAATTTGGCGATCTGGCCTTATTTGTAACAAGGGCACCTGTGTCGGCGATCCGACATGCTACCGCCCATGGCAAACAACTCACGCCATCATCCGCAAGGCGTTCTACGAAGTAAAGCCCGCCCGCGCTTCAGCCGCGTGCCAAAGCGTCCCACGGCGCAGTGGGAGGCGCGTGACGCAGAAACCGCGTCAGATGCCGAGATAGCTGGACTTGATCTCGTCGTTTGCGCGCAATTCTTCGGGCTTGGCCGAATAGACCACCTGGCCCTTGCTCATCACATGCACGTAATCGACAAGCTTGAGAGCGAGGTTGGCATTCTGCTCCACCAGCAGGATGGACAGACCTTCTTTTTTGAGAGTGCCGATTGCCTCCCAAAGCCCCTGGATGATGATCGGGGCCAGGCCTTCAGACGGCTCGTCCATAATTAGGCAGTCGGGATTGGTCATCAGCCCGCGGCCGATCGCCAGCATTTGCTGCTCGCCGCCCGAGAGCGTCTTGGCTCGCTGGTTGCGGCGTTCATGCAGGCGCGGAAATAGTTTGTAGACGCGCTGCAGATTCCAGCCGTGGCGCTCGGTGTGGCCT
>DAISKM010000342.1:0-3300 GCA_036820945.1 Pseudolabrys sp. | reverse complement strand
GGTCGGGAACACGCGGCGCCCCTGCGGAACGAGGCCCATGCCGCTGCGCACGGTCTCGAACGATGCCGAGCGTGTGATGTCGTTGCCCTTGAACACGATCTTGCCACGCCGCGGCGGGTTGAACCCGACGATCGAGTTGACCAAAGTCGTCTTGCCGACGCCGTTGCGGCCGAGCAGGCCGAGGATGTGGCCTTGTTCGAGCTGGAGCGACAGGCCCTGCAGTACATAGGCGTCGCCGTAATAGGTATGGATGTCCTGAACGTCGAGGATCGCCATGATTAGTCGGTCCCCAGATAGATTTCCTGGACGCGCTGACTTTTCTTGATCTGCTCAGGCGTCCCGGTTTCCAAGATCTCTCCGAAGTGCAGAACGGAAATCTCGTCCGCCACGTCGAACACCACGTCCATGTCATGCTCGATCAGGAGGATCGCGAGCTTGGGATCGAGCTTCATCAGAAAGTGCGCCATCTCGGTCGACTCGCCGGAAGACAGTCCGGCGGCCGGCTCGTCAAGTAAAAGGATTTTCGGGTCGCTGGCGAGGCCGAGCACGATTTCGAGCTGGCGTTGCTCGCCATGCGACAGGTTGCGCACCTCGGTGTCCTTGCGGTCGAGGAAGCCAGCCTGATCGAGTAGCCGATGGGCTTTTTCGTAGACATCCTTGTAGGAGGACTGGAAGCGCCACATCACGAATTTAGTCGGGCGAAGGCCCTCGATCGCCAGCAGCACGTTGTCGATCACGGTGAGTTTCGGAAACAGGCTGGTGATCTGGAAGGTGCGCGCCATTCCCTTGGCGGTGCGATGGTGGCTTTGCCATCTGGTAACATCCTCGCCAAACAGCAGTACCTCGCCGGACGATACCGGGTAGATGCCGGTGATCAGGTTGAACAAGGTTGTCTTGCCGGCGCCGTTCGGCCCGATGATCGCCTTGCGGTCGCCCGCCATGACGCGGAACGATACGTCGCGCGTGGCTTTCAATCCGCCGAAATTTTTCGACAGATTTCTGAGTTCAAGCACTGGAACGTCAGTTTTGCTGTCAGTCACGCGCGGGCTCGGGTTTGCAAAAAGAACGCGCCGGGACCTGATCGGCCCCGGCGCTGTCGCCGTTATTCGCAGAAGTTGCAGGGCGGAAAGCCTTTGTCGTAGACCGGCTGGGCCAGGAACTTGTCCTTGCCGTACGTCCAGAACTGGCTGACGTTCGGATAGGTCTTGATGACGGTGTTCCAGAGCTCGTCCTTTTCGTAGCCGAACATCTTCTTCTTCTCGACCTTCTTGATGTAGATGTTCTGGATCGGGTTGCGGTTTTCGTCGAGAGAGACAGGGCCGCGCACCGCGTCGAGCTTGATGTCGACCATGAGCTTGATCAGCTCTTCCGGCCCGGGCCATTTGCCGCCGGCCTTCTTGAGCGCCTCGTCCAGCCACTGCGCCGTCGTGTAGTTATTCTCCGAGTAATACGACGGCACCTTGCCGAACTTGGTGCGATACGCCTTGACGAACGCGATGTTCTTCGGTGTGTCGAGCGCCGCGCTGTAGTGCAGGGCGGAGACATCGCCGATCGCTTCGTCGCCCATGAACGGCAGCACGAATTCGTCATAGCTGGTGCCGCCGCCGAGAATCGGCTTCTTGAAGCCGGCGCCGCGCATTTGCTTGATGAATTGCGCCGGCATAGGGCCTACCATCAAAGAGAGTACCGCGTCGGTGTCCGCTTTGATCGTCGGGATGAATGGCCCGAAGTCCTTGGCGCCGAGCGGAGGCCAGATCTTCTGGACGATCTTGCCGCCGCAATCCTCGAACGCCTTCTGGAAGCCGCCAACGACCTCGTAGCCGAAGGCGTAGTCAGCCGCGATCGTCACAACCTTTTTGTAGCCCTGATCGCACGCCCACTGGCCTAGCGGATGATGGGGCTGTGAGCTCGACCAGCTGGTGCGGATCAAATATGGGAAGTTTTTGAGCTGGCGCTGCGTGAGGTCGTCCGCCGCCGGGATCGACGGAATGTACATCGTCTTGAGCTCGGTGCTGACCGGCGCAAGAGCGTAGCCGGTCGAGGCCAGTACGCCGCCGATGAGCATATGCACCTTGTCCTGCAGGACGAGTTTTTTGGCCTTGGTGACGGCGACGTCCCCCTTACCCTGCTCGTCCTCGATGATGAGCTTGACGTCCATGCCGCCAAGCTTGTTGCCGTGCTCCTCGAGGTAGAGCAGGAAGCCATCGCGCATGTCGATGCCGGTTTGCGCCAGGCCGCCGGTGAGCGGCGCGAGATAGCCGATGCGCAGCTCCTCCGCGCCGGCGGGGGCGGACAGGCCGAGGCCAACCGCGACTGCGGTGCCCATCAATATCAATTGAAGCTTTCTTGACGCGCTTGTCATTTGTCGTTCCTCCAGTTGGTCGATGCCCGTTCCGTCAGGAAGGCGCAGATGCCATTTTCGTCGTCTCACGTTCCTTCTGACTGTTTCGCCATTGCCTTATCCGCCCCGGAATCCCCATCAGCCCGGTTGGGAGATAAAGGATCGTCAGAACGTAAACCCCGCCCAGCACATACTGCCACCACGGAACCAGTGTGCTGACATATTCACGAAGCCCGAACACGATTGCCGAGCCGATCGCGCCGCCAACCAGTGTCCCGGCGCCACCCAGAACCGTCATCAGCAGCGCATCCACCGACGTCGTCAACACCACGGTTTCCGGCGTCACGATGCCGTTGGCATGTGCCCACAGTACGCCCGACAACCCGCCAAAAGCGCCGGCGATAATGAAAGCGACGTATTTGTGCAGCCACACATTATAGCCGAGAATGCGCATGCGCAGTTCGCGTTCGCGGATGCCCAGCAGGCTCTTGCCGAAGGGCGAGCGGACCAGGATGTAAAGCGCAAGCAGCGTTGCCGCGAAAAACCCGAAGGTGAGATAGAAGAAATTGATATCGTTGGCGAGATCGATGCCGAACTGCGGTCGACCGCCTTTCATGGTGATGCCGTTGTCGCCACCGGTCATTGAATTCCACCGGTAGGCAAGGCCCCACACGCATTGGCCGAGCGCGAGCGTGATCATCAAAAAGTAAGTACCGGTCGCGCGGATTGCGAACAGCCCGAAGAATGCCGCAAGCAAGCCGCCGACCGCCACGCCGATCGGGATCATCAGCCAGAAATCCCACTTCAGCCCGAAGCCATAATTATTGGCGAGAATGGCGGTGAGATAGGCGCCGACCCCGAAATAGGCGGCTTGGCCCATCGAAGGGAGGCCGGTGAAGCCGAGGAGAATGTCGAGGCTCATCGCCAAAATAGCGAAAACCATTGCACGCGTCGCCAGC
>DAISKM010000341.1:0-4534 GCA_036820945.1 Pseudolabrys sp. | reverse complement strand
CGGCGAGATGCCGATCGATGGACCGGCCCCGGCCGTGATCAACGCGCTCCGCCAGGATGAAGAGCGCGAGCGTTCGGTTGCCTCTTTCCGCCGTCGAGTCCAGCGTCTTAAGGGTCAAACCAGCGCCGAGCCAAAGGAAAAACTTCTTCGCGACGTGACAATCCCGGAGGCGATCACGATTCAGGATCTCGCCAACCGGATGTCCGAGCGTGCGGTCGACGTCATCCGACTGCTGATGAAGCAGGGTCAGATGGCTACCATCAATGATGTCATCGACGCCGACACGGCCCAGCTCATCGCCGAGGAAATGGGTCATACAGTCCGCCGCGTCGCCGAAGCCGACGTAGAAGAGGGATTGTTCGACGTGGCAGACGATCCCGCGCAGCTCCAGCCCCGCGCGCCGGTCGTCACGGTCATGGGCCACGTCGATCACGGCAAGACTTCGCTCCTTGACGCCATTCGCTCATCTGACGTGGCGGCGGGCGAAGCTGGCGGCATCACCCAGCATATAGGCGCCTACCAGGTAACCTCGCCCTCCGGCGCAAAGATCACCTTCATCGATACGCCCGGCCACGCCGCGTTTACGGCAATGCGGGCGCGGGGCGCCAAGGTGACCGACTTCGTGGTTCTGGTCGTCGCCGCCGATGACGGCGTAATGCCGCAGACGGTCGAGGCGATTCATCATGCCAAGGCGGCCAAAGTGCCGATCATCGTTGCTATCAACAAGATCGACAAACCGGATGCAAAACCCGATCGCGTCCGCACCGACCTTTTGCAGCATGAGATCCAGGTCGAAGCCATGGGTGGTGAGGTCGTGGACGTCGAAGTTTCCGCCACCAAGAAGATGAATATCGACAAGCTGCTCGAGATGATCGGCTTGCAGGCGGAAATCCTCGACCTCAAGGCCAATCCAAATCGCGCGGCCGAAGGCACCGTGATTGAGGCGAAGCTCGATCGCGGCCGCGGCCCTGTCGCAACCGTCCTCGTTCAACGCGGGACCCTGCACCCGGGCGACATTGTGGTGGCGGGCGCGGAATGGGGTCGGGTGCGAGCGCTGGTTTCCGATACCGGCGATGCTGTGCAAGGAGCAGGACCATCGACGCCGGTAGAAGTGCTTGGTTTCTCTGGTACGCCCGACGCGGGCGATCGCCTGGCGGTGGTTGATAACGAAGCACGCGCCCGCGAGGTTACCGACTACCGCGCGCGGCAGAAGCGCGAGAAGATGGCGGCGCGCGCGACCGGCATGCGCGGCTCGCTCGAGCAAATGATGGCGCAGGCCAAGACGTCAGGGCGCAAGGAATTTCCGCTGGTGGTTAAAGCGGATGTGCAAGGCTCGGTCGAAGCAATTATTGGCGCACTCGACAAGCTGGCCACCGACGAAGTTGCCGCGCGCGTGCTGCATTCAGGCGTCGGAGGAATTTCTGAATCAGACGTCACGCTTGCGGAAGCCTCCGGCGTTCCGATCATCGCCTTCAACGTCCGCGCCAACAAGGAAGCGCGCGAGGCAGCCGAGCGCGCCGGCATCGAGATCCGCTACTACAACATCATCTACGACTTGGTCGACGATGTTAAAAAGGCGATGTCCGGCTTGCTCGCCCCGACGCTGCGCGAAACGATGCTTGGTAACGCGCAGATTCTGGAGATCTTTAATATTTCGAAGGTCGGCAAGATTGCCGGCTGCAAGGTCACCGACGGCACCGTTGAGCGCGGTGCCAATGTCCGTTTGATCCGCGACAACGTCGTGATTCACGAAGGAAAGCTGTCGCAGCTCAAGCGGTTCAAGGATGACGTGCGCGAAGTCGGCACCGGCATGGAATGTGGTATGGCCTTCGAAAACTACCAGGACATGCGGCAAGGCGACGTAATCGAATGCTACCGGGTGGAGCAGATTCAACGCTCGCTGTGAGTCCAACTCTCAAGCGCGCAGTTTAGGACGCACCATCCATTTCCCCCTCATGGCCGGGCTTGTCCCGGCCATCCACGATTGACCTTCCTTCGCTGAAGGAAGACGTAAATGTCCGGCACAAGACCGGGCATGACGAATGAGAGTTTTGAAGCTATGGCACGCCGCAAACAACGTCAGCGCGATTCATCGCAGGGGCTCTCCCAGCGGCAGCTTCGCGTCGGCGAGCTGGTGCGGCATGCAATCGCCGAGATGCTGACCCGGGGAGACGTCCATGATCCGGTCATCGAAGGGCACATCATCACGATTCCTGAAGTGCGGGTTACTGCAGATTTGAGACTTGCCACCATATACGTGATGCCGATGGGCGGCCGCGATACCGATGAAGTGGTCGCCGCGTTTGAACGACACAAGAAATATTTGCGGGCTGAGATTGCCCACCGCATCAACTTGAAATTTGCGCCTGACATCCGCTTTCGCGTCGACGACCGATTCGCGGAGGCCGAACGCATCGAAAAGTTACTACGTTCGCCGGAGGTCCAGCGCGATCTGAAACATGAGGAAAAAGAGTGAGCGGAAACGAACTGGACAATCTCTCTCGGACTCATACTGAGGCGCCCAAGACGGGGCCTTCGCATGATTCTCAAGCGGGCGGAGAAAAGCCGAGACAAAAGAAACGCGACAAGCGCGACGTGCACGGCTGGGTCATTCTGGACAAGCCGGTTGGGATGACCTCCACGCACGCCGTCAGCCTCGTGAAGCGTCAGTTCAACGCCAAGCGCGCGGGCCATGCCGGCACGCTCGACCCGCTTGCCTCGGGCGCTTTGCCGATAGCCCTTGGCGAGGCGACGAAGACGGTCCCCTTCGTGATGGACAGCGGCAAGCTGTATCGCTTTACGGTTCGCTGGGGCGAGGAGCGAGATACGGACGACGCCGAGGGCCGCGTGGTTGCGCGCAGCGACCAAAGGCCGGGGCGCGACGCGATCATCGCCCTCCTTCCATCATTCACCGGCACGATTGATCAGGTACCGCCGCAGTACTCCGCTATCAAGGTCGACGGCGAGCGTGCGTACGACCTCGCGCGCGATGGCGAGCAGGTGGAGCTCGCCGCCCGACCAGTGGAAATCGGCCGGCTAGAGCTGGTCGAAGTCCGCGACCCCGATCACGCCGTGTTAGAGGCCGAATGCGGGAAAGGCACCTATGTGCGTTCGCTCGCTCGCGATCTTGGCCGTGCTTTGGGCTGTTTTGGCCACGTCAGCGCCCTGCGCCGGGCCGCAGTTGGGCCATTCGGCGAAAAATCCATGATTTTGCTGGAACAATTGGAGGCTCTATGCCATAGAGCCGCGTCCGGCGAGGGTAGCCTCGCGGATGCTCTGATGCCCGTTGAGACCGCGCTGGACGACATCCCGGCGCTGGCCGTCGGCGGCACAGACGCGGCAAGGCTTCAGCGAGGCCAGGCCGTTTTGTTGCGCGGACGGGACGCACCCAATTTCCGCGGCACAGTCTATGTCACGGCGTCGGGCCGCTTGCTGGCCCTTGCCGAACTGGATCGTGGCGAAATCGTCCCCAAGCGCGTGTTCAACCTTGCCGGCCTGATGGGCAGAGCCGCGCGATAAGAAAGGACGACCGATGTCGGTGACCGCCGGCCGCAAGGCCGAAGTGATCAAGACGTACGCCAAAAAGCCCGGAGATACCGGATCGCCGGAAGTGCAGGTGGCGATCCTGTCCGAGCGCATCAACAATCTCACCGAGCATTTCAAAACTCACGTCAAGGACAATCATTCCCGCCGTGGGCTGCTCAAGCTTGTCGGCCAGCGCCGCCAGCTGCTCGATTATCTGCGCCGCACCAACGAGGCGAGCTACAAGAATCTAATCGAGAAGCTCGGCATTCGCCGATGATTTATTCCGCGCAGGGCGTCCGAGCCCTGTGCGTTTCGTGCAGCGGATGCGCGTCGCGCGTTCGCTCGTTGAGCCGGCAGCGATAGGCGCGGCCGGCAATTTGGCAAGAGCCGACAAGGATCGCTCTTGCAACAAGGCAAGGTTCGAAATGCCATGGCAGGATCGCCAGACGCTGTTGCTTCCCTGTATCGGAATGTACGCGCGACAGCTTCTCGCCGTCTTGCGCATGGCTTTCGGGGCTCGCCGAAACCATGAGAGAAAGACACAATGTTCGATATGCATCGAGTTGAACTCGATTGGGGTGGGCGCAAGCTAACCCTGGAAACCGGAAGAATCGCGCGGCAGGCCGATGGGGCCGTGCTCGCCACTTATGGCGAGACTACGGTGATCGCCACCGTCGTTGCCGCCAAGCAGCCGAAGGAAGGCATCGACTTCCTACCGTTGACCGTCAACTATCAGGAAAAATTCTTCGCCGCCGGTCGTATTCCGGGTGGCTATTTCAAGCGAGAAGGCCGTCCGACGGAGAAAGAGACGCTGACCTCGCGTCTTATTGACCGGCCGGTGCGTCCGCTGTTCGCGGAAGGCTGGCGTTGCGACACGCAGGTGATCGTCACCACGCTCTCCCACGATCTTGAGAATGATCCCGACATCGTTGCCATGGTCGCGGCCTCCGCCGCGCTCACCCTGTCGGGCGCCCCGTTCATGGGCCCCGTCGGGGCTGCGCGTGTCGGC
>DAISKM010000340.1:0-4543 GCA_036820945.1 Pseudolabrys sp. | reverse complement strand
GCGCCTGGACCGCAAACGACTTCATTCGATCCGACAGTCATCGCGCCGCCGTCATGGTCCACAGGCCAACAAGCGTCCTGGCCCACGATGGCTCAAGACAATGATCTTGCGACGTCGGAGCAGAGCGAGATTTCCACCCAGCGTACCAAGACGTCACAGCCAGCGAGATCATCCGAGGGCAAGACCATGGCGATGGTGCAGCCAGGTGAGCCTGGCGCTCAGATTCCGCCTGCGAGCAAAGCTACCCGTGTGCTTGATCCGGAGGAGATCAAGCTTCTCATGAAACAAGGCCAACAATTCATTGCGGCGGGCGATGTGGTCACGGCCCGAGCCGTATTCCAACGAGCTGCTGAGGCCGGCGACGCCGACGCTGCGGTGGCGTTGGGCGGGACGTACGACCCCATCGTGTTTGCAAAGCTCGGTGTGGCGGGACTGGGCGCGGACGTGGAGAAAGCACGAACCTGGTACCAAAAGGCCGAGAGCCTTGGCTCAGCGGAAGCAACCCGGCGGCTGGCCATTCTTGCAAATCGTGATTTCACGCCCATGCCTTACCCCATGCGTTAGAAGTGGGTTTCGAGTTGCGACGCTATTTTGACCGCGATCGTTTCGAACTTGCGCGTAGGCCTGGCAGAGCGATCGGCGTGGTGACACTGAGGGATACGTCCGGGCTCGGCTAGGCGGATCTCGCCGCGCAGCCTGATTCTGGTCGTGCTGCCTCACGTCAAGGGTGAACGTGACCGCCGGCGCTTTCGCCTCAATACGTCGCCGTCTTACGCCGCGCCACGAAGAGCGCTCTAATGCAAGCGCAGGCCCGCAAGCTTTCGCCGCGCATCGTCGAGGGCATTCAAGCCACCAAGAGCGCGATCAGTTCCGGCACGACCACGGGCTGGGGCAGCAGCCTCGCGCTCAGGAATTGAGCGGCGCCATCATAGGCGGCACCGAACGCTTTGGCGGCCTTGATGCGATGGAAGCGACTAGAGCGACACAGCCCCGCCCGGCGAATACCAAATTTGGGTTCGTTGTGGCCACCGCCGTTGGAGACGAAGTGGCGGTGGCTAATTTTAGACCCGCAACCGCTTTGTCGTTCGCAACCGAGACGCTGCCGGAGCGCAAGGTCGCGTGCACCACGGCCTTTACCAGTGAGGTTGCAAGGCATGCAAACCCGGCTGCGCTCGAGGCAGTCAACCGCGAGTTGCTAGGCGGTCTTGGGGCTGCAGCCGACCGGCTGTTTTTCCGTTACGTTGTCGATACCGTCGGCGCTGCTGATATCGGTGGAAGCGGCACGGCCGCGGTCGATATCGCAGACGACTTTCGGAATGTATTAAGCGCAATGGATGGCAGTTCGAGGTCGCGTTATTTCGCCTCTTCGTTAACTCGGCCACCGCGATCGAATGGGCAACCCTCGCCGCGGTTAGTCCCGTGTTCGAGCGGATGACCCCCTCGGGTGGAACGATGTTCGGAGCGACGGTCTTTGTCAGCGATGAAATGCCCGCGGGCACTGAGATGATCCTAGTCGATGCCGACCAGTTGGCGGTTGATCCGGGGCGCGTTGAGTTGGCTTCAACCACGCAAGCTGATCTTCGCCTCGACAGCAAGACGAGCGATGGGCCCGGCCAGATGCTCAGTCTCTGGCGGACCAACATGGTCGGCGTTCGTGCTGAACGCGTGTTTGGATTTAAATTGACGCGGGGCCTCGGCGGTGTCGGTCATTGTCTCGAACCCGAGCAATCTGAACATGACAGTTTTAAAAAGCTTTCAAGATCTTCCAGCGAGCCTCAGCGAATCGAATCTGCTTCTACCTAGTCGTCAGATTCGCAATACGTCGCTGATGGAAAAACAACTTGCGCAGATCATGCTCGACACCATGCACTTGGTCTGCGAACCGCTCGAGAAGCGCGTGGCAGAGCTTGAAGCACAGGTGCGCGCGAGTTCAAATACGTGAGCCGAGCACCAGTACGAGCGCGGCAACTTCGTCACCGCGGGCGGCAGCCCTGGTGCTGTCCCGCTGTTTGCAATGGAGACGCGGCCAAGCTGGTCCTCATGTAGCCCCGGCACTTGGGTGGCTTACCGCCGGATTGCAAGCGGCAACTGACCGTCGGTGGTGCACGGTGACGTGAACTGGAACTGCGGTTCCACCACGGGATTGATTATCGCCTCAGCTTCATAAGACTTTCGGCAGATCAGGACACAGCAGGTCGCAGCGTTCGTGCAGGCTGTGTGCGTCGCGCTTCGGGCAGTCGCCCTTAAGGTCTGACAACCATTTCGACATATTGCCCTTGCGGCCGTATACCTCGATCAACCTTTCGACGTGAAGCGGCCCTTGCGGGTACAGTTGGAGCATTCGACGTTGAGCACGTCGAGCTTGCCAGCGATATCGCCGAAGATGAGATAGGTCCGAGGCATCCGCGCGCCGCCGAGCCGCCGCCCGCCCTATTTCTCGAACTTAATCCAGCACTTCGAGCGAGGAGCAACCGACGCCAAAAACCTGCAATCCATGAACTGGTCTTTGTAGTCGGGCCTGAACAACGCCATATAGCTCGCATTGCCGCAATCGATGCTCCAAAAATCAACGCCATCTGGCGCGCTGCCCTGGTACATCGTGCGAGTGACCGCCGCACAGGGTAGGCCGTTGGCAGAAATGAAGCGAGTCATGGTCTTGTGCCGCTCTTGCTGCGGCAGTTGGAAAAGCATTTTTGAGGTCTCATTGCCTTCTCTGAGCACCCGGGGGTCATCGAGCAGGGTGTCGCTCTCCTGAGCGTGACCAATGGACGGCGCGAGAATGCACGCCAGCGCGATTACTATCATGGGCCTGGCCATTGCGCATTACCTCAGCATGTCTTGACGCTCATTCGGCCATATTCTTCGCGCGGGATCCGACGGCTATCATGGTAGTAGATTTCAGAATCCAATGGGTTAATTTTTGATGCGGCCAGGTGACTCATGTTAGACCCCGAAATTCGCATGCGATGCAATTAATCGGTATCGAAGTTGAGCGCGCGAACAGTCTATTTCCCAACGATGAATCCGAAGCCGTCTGTGAACTGTTACGCCGCTCGCACGAAAATCCTGACTTAAAAAAGGGAATGCTTTTTATGTGCGCTTTAAACGTGATCCGCGAGGGGCGAGAAAAAAGAGTTTGGCCCTTCAGTTCAAAAAACTGATCGCGTAAACTGTCCCGCAACGCCTGAAATTGACTCGCAAAGTCTTGTTTTCGTGCTTTGTGCACGGTGACCCAATGTCCGCTTTTGGGGGTAAAGCGGACATGCCGACCGCATCCCGGTTTGTCCGCTTATGACCCATAGCTGACATCGTTGCATCGGGTTATATTTGCTCTCACAACCAACGTCCTTGGGCGATCGTTCAGATGAGTCAGCAAGGACAGTGGCAGGTCGCCGGCAGCGCGCCTGAGGTGTACGAACGCGAGCTGGTGCCCCGCTGTCTTTGGGCCATGGGCTCCCGTCGTGGTGGAGCTTGCTCATCCCAGCCCGGGCGAGCGCGTCGTCGATGTAGCTTGCGGCACTGGGATTGTGGCACGCATCGCGGCAGCTCGGGTCGGGCCGAGCGGCTCGGTAGCCGCTGTCGATCTCAATCCCGGCATGTTGAACGTCGCCCGATCGGTTGCGACAAATGGCGCTAGCGCCAGTATACAATGGCACGAAGCCAGTGCTGACAAGCTGCCATTTCCCAATAGCTCGTTCGATATCGCCTATTGCCAGTTGGGCCTCCAATTTTTCGCCGATCGGCCGGCCGCACTTCGGGAAATGCATAGGGTTCTTGTCCCCGAGGGAAGACTTGCATTGATGGTGTGGCGCGGCATCGGCGAAAGTCCGGGATTTCAAGCGTTGGCAGAGATATTGGAAAAAAATATTGGCCCCGCGGCCGCGACGATTATGCGTGCGCCGTTTGGATTGTCCGATGCCAGCGAGCTAAACCACCTGGTCGAGGCCGCCGGCTTTCGAGATGTCAAAGTTGATCAGCGGGTTGGGACTATTCATTTTCCTTCAATCGAACGATTTGTATCGAGCTACATTGCGGGTTCGCCGTTGGCTGGTCATGTGTCGCAGGCAAACGATGCCGCACGCGAAAAGCTAAGAGCCGACAGTGCGCAGGCGCTGGAAAAATATATAAACAATCACGGGTTATCCTTCCCAATAGCTGCCCACCTATTAGCCGCAAAGGCATAGCATTGAATGTCCGATGCTTGGTGATAGGCCCAGGGCGATATGAGCTTGAGCAGTCATTCAAACGGTAGGCGACTTTGGCAACCGCGTGCCGGTCGGAACGAAGGTTACGGTGCAGCATCAATAAGCGGTGTGTGGTGACAAGATTACGGACAAGGAGAATAGACCGACGCGTAATACACGCACCTCGTGAGCCGCGGTCGCGGCCTATGTCCGCTTTTGGCGTCAACCTTTTTCTAGTCCAACGTTAGGTTAGTGTTCGACGTTAAAGCTCGGAAACTAGTCTGGCTCCGGCTCTTTGAAATTCGCGCACCATTTTGGTCTGAATCGCGGTGCCACCTTCGGTGAGCAATTGATTTTGC
>DAISKM010000339.1:0-4548 GCA_036820945.1 Pseudolabrys sp. | reverse complement strand
GCGAGCTTGTGCGCCGCCTCGTGGTCGCCGTGCTCGCGCCAGCGCTTGGCCAGCATGTACTCTTCGTGCGGCTGCAGCATCGGGAACCGCTGGATGTGCCAAAGGTAACGGGTGACGCCGGGTCCGGCCGTCACGCTCCAGTCAGCGGTCGCCAGCCGACCCATGATCTCCACCCATTGGCCTAATTAGTTTCGAAACAAAATTATCAGTGCGCAACCCCCATTGTCAATTTGATTTTGAAACGCTAGTAATTTGTCAGAGAGAGGTGACCATGCCAGCGCGCAAAACGGCAGAGCTTCTGCTGCAGGTGGGGCGGCTCGTGCAAGCCGAGGGCTATGACGGCAAACTCAGTCCCGCCCAATGGATGGCGCTCCGCTACTTCGCCCGCGCCAATCCGTTCTCCCGGAACCCATCGGCTTTCGCCGAGTTTCAAGCGACCACCCGTGGCACCGCATCGCAAGCCATCAAGGCACTTGAGGCAAGTGGGTACTTGGTCCGACAGCGATCCAAGGCGGACGGGCGAAGCGTCAGCCTGCGACTGACGAGTAAGGGCAAAAAAGCGCTTACGCGCGATCCGTTCGAAGTTCTGGTGGACGCCGTCGACGCGCTCGACGCGAATGAGCAAGCGTCGATGCACCGTGCCCTGCACCAAGTGCTGACCACTGTAGCTGCGAGTGGGGCACATCGGTGCTTCGGTGTTTGCCAGGACTGTACGTACCTCGGTGAAGAGATTTGGGGCAGCCTAATAACCGCGAACCCCTCAGCACGTGAATGCGCATTGCTGGGCGTTCCGATCCAGCCAGAAGACGCGGGTCTTCTCTGCGTTCATTTTCAGCCCAAGAGCGAGCACCGCGATGGCGGACATCGTGAATGATTTGAGTACGGCGAACTACTGGAAGGACAATTAATTGACCTACATCGTCAACGAGAGTTGCATCAAGTGCAAACTGATGGACTGCGTGGAGGTCTGCCCCGTCGATTGTTTCTACGAGGGTGAGAACATGCTCGTCATCCATCCGGACGAATGCATCGATTGCGGCGTGTGCGAGCCGGAATGCCCGGTCGAGGCGATCAAGCCGGATACCGAACCGAGCGCTGAGAAGTGGCTCAAGCTCAACGCTGACTACGCGAAAACTTGGCCGAATATTACGGTCAAACGGGCTCCCCCGGCTGACTCTAAGGAGTGGGAGGGCAAGCCGGACAAACTCCAATACTTCTCGCCGAATCCCGGCGCGGGTGATTGAACCGTCTTCTTCGACTAAGCCACGAGGCTGAAGGGACCGGTTGAAAATGAAGCCCCAGTCCCCTGTTAAAGAATCTCACTCCCCGGAGCCGTCTCGTGATGCAATAGAGATCAACTCGGAAGACAGCTTTCCCGCGAGCGATGCGCCGAGTTGGACGCCATTCAGGCGGATCGGATGCCCGAGATTGTCGACCACAGAGCCTGACGGGACGTCAGTTCACTAATGGCTGACCATACCGCACCTTGTGGCCCGCCAGTGCTCATCAGGTCGCACTCCAGGTGGTAGTGAGGGGAGCGAACTCACCGCTCCCCTTTTCCAAGGCGTATCGTCTGCATCGACGGACCGCCGCGATGTTTATTAGGGCAGCTCGGAAATGAGCTTCCGATATTCATCTGCTGACCACGCACGGACGGTGCAGGTGCGTACGTTGCCCTGTGAGCTAACCGCCAGCGCGAATTTAGCGACATTGTCGCCGCTCGGCGCATCGACGAAGATGACGAGATCGCTGTCGCCCGACGTGAGATAAAGGTGCTTGATTTCGACGCCCACCTTTTTGGCGAGCTCCTGCGCGGCTTCTGAGCGTTTCGGCGAATCCTTGACTGCGCGAATTCCCTGGTCTGTCCAACTGAGCGATATCATAAAAGTCGGCATGAAGTCCTCCCTGGATTTTGTTGAGGATGCGACCACGAGCCGATGTTTTTGCAATTACAAGGCAGTGACGAGTTCGAAACGGTAGACTAAAATTCCTTTGCTTTCGGAAATCGCGCCAACTTTTTCGAGAGGAACGCGATGCCAGCACCTCAGGATGTCTCCAAGCATTACACTCAGGGGAACCTGACTGCTGCGATAAGTGCTGGGGTGAGATCCCTTGGTAAAACGATTAACTCTGTATCCGTTGATGACCTTGCCCCTGTTGATGAGTTCCACATCGGTGGCCGTCAGGCCACTGTAGATCTTCTCGATCAGCTTGGTCTTTCGACAAAAAATCACGTTCTCGACGTTGGATGTGGCCTTGGCGGCGCCGCGCGATTTTCTGCCACCCGGTATCAATGTCGAGTTACTGGGATCGATTTGACAGACGAATACGTCGAAACTGGCCGAGTACTCTGCGGATGGGTTGGACTGGGCGACCGCGTCTCGTTGCATCAAGGCAGTGCGCTCTCAATGCCCTTCGCCGACGGCGCCTTCGATGGCGCATATATGCTGCATGTCGGCATGAACGTTGAGGACAAAACAACTCTCTGCGCAGAGGTTAGCCGCGTTTTGCGTTCAGGCGCCATGTTCGGGATTTATGACGTGATGCGGACAGGCGATGGCGAATTGACCTATCCCGTTCACTGGGCAGAAACGGACGCGGCAAGTGCTGTAAGGGAGCCAGAGCACTACAAAGAGGCGCTGCGAGCGGCTGGCTTCGTGATCGTAAGAGAACGTAACCGGCGCGACTTCGCTATCGCCTTCTTTGAACAGTTGCGCGCTACGGCCGCTGCGTCGGGCGGTCCGCCACCGCTTGGTCTGCATATTTTGATGGGCAAAACTACGCCGATCAAAGTGAAAAACATGATCGAAAACGTTTCTACCGGCCGTGTATCGCCGGTCGAGTTGATTGCTCGGAAAGCATGACGAACGAGTGCCTTGCACGCGCGATGTCAACTTATGGCACAAAGCGGACGTCGAACGGTTGGCGACCAATGTCCGGTTTCGGGGGTAAAGCGGACATGCCGTTTTGCACTGCATATGTCCGCTTATGACCCAAAGCGGACATTCGGCCTTTCAGGACCCTTCCTGACTACCGGTGCGGCTTGCTACGCTGCCAGACCTTTCAGCGTGCCACCGAGGGCTCCAATGAGGCGGCGCGAATTCATCACGCTTCTTGGCGGTGCAGCGGCGACGTGGCCGGTTGCGAGTCGGGCGCAACAGCCTGAGCGCGTGCGACGCATCGGAGTGCTTATGAGTTTGGCGGCGGACGACAAGGAAGGACAAGCGCGCCTCGCCGCATTCTTGCACGGCCTCCAAGAATTGGGCTGGATCGATGGCCGTAACGTGCGCGTCGATACTCGCTGGGGCGCCGGAGATGGCGAGCGCGCTCGCAAATATATTGCCGAACTCGTCGCGCTGAAGCCGGATGTCATCCTGGCGTCCGGCGGCTCTCTCGTAGCACCTCTACTTCAAGCGACTCGCACCGTGCCGATTGTGTTCACGCAGACCCCTGATCCGGTCGGCGCTGGGTTTGTCGAAAGCCTCGCACGCCCGGGAGGCAATGCGACCGGCTTCTCAAATGTCGACTACGGCATGGGCGGGAAATGGCTGGAGCTGCTCAAGCAGATTGCACCAAGTGTGACGCGCGTGGCCGTTGTTCGAGACCCCGAGACACCACAGGGGATCGGCCAGTTCTCGGCTGTACACTCCCTTGCGCCTTCGCTTAGGTTAGATGTAATCCCGATCAACGCGCGCGAACCCGGCGAGATCGAACGACTCATCCCGGTCATTGCCCAAACGCCGAATAGTGGCCTGATCGTGACGGGAAGCAATTTTGCGATAGTTCATCGCGAACTAATCGTAAAGCTAGCCAACCAATACAAGTTGCCTGCGATCTACCCGCTGCGTTTATTTGCCGACCCCGGCGGGTTGATTTGCTATGGGGCTGAAGCAATTGAGCCTCACACACGCGCGGCCAGCTACGTCGATCGCATCCTTAAAGGCGAAAAAGCCGCTGATCTTCCGGTGCAAACACCGACGAAGTACGAGATGGTAATCAATCTCAAGACCGCGAAAGCGCTTGGCCTCAGCGTGCCGCCGTCGCTGCTCGCGCAGGCCAACGAGGTGATCGAGTAGCCGCCGCTGATGTGTCCGCTTTTGGCCCAAAGCGGACATACGTTCCTGCGCGCAGCTTAGTCGCAAACCTGGACCTGCGGCCGCCGCCAAATACCTCGATAGTCATCCCAAACTGGCTCGCCGCGAGTCCAATAACAACGATACGGCCGCTCTACGTACACGGGGGCTGGTTCAACATACACCGGCGCAGGCGCGTAATAATATGGGCGCGGCGCTAGAGCCCCGCCCAATAGCAGGCCGCCCAGAAGCCCTCCTGCCACACCCGCGGCGACTTGGCCGTTTTCAGCGCGAGCGAAGTCGGACGTCGCGAAGGCCGAGACAGTTAGAGTGACCGCAACTAATGCGGATGAAAGGTATTTCATGGTCTTGCCTCGATTTCGAGAGGACCGAGTGCACGTTTATATGGAAAGAACCTAATACGGAGCGAGTTTACGATCGATGAATGGCAAACTCGTTCTTGGTCACTCACGTA
>DAISKM010000338.1:1043-4583 GCA_036820945.1 Pseudolabrys sp. | reverse complement strand
GTGACGGAGGCATCGCCTGTGGGAACATAGGCGCCTCCGCGTCCGATGTACCGCATGAGTCGCGCAAGGGGACCGGCCATCCGCGTCAGACGTCCAGGCGGCAGCGCGATCATTGGCGCCGACAGAACGGTACGTTCGAACCACCGGCTGCCATCATGGCTGGCGCGAATCGCGACCGCCGCGCCCATCGAATGAGCGAGCGCAAATATCGGCGGCGGGCAATCGGGCAGAACCACCTGCTCCATGACGGCTTCGAGATCGGTGATGTAATTCGAAAAATTTCGCACATAGCCCTTGTGACGATCGGAGAGCGCGTGGTCCGACAGTCCCTGTCCGCGCCAGTCGAAAGTCGCCACCGCAAAGCCACGGGCACGAAGATCGCGAACGGTCTCGAAATATTTCTCGATAAACTCGGCGCGACCCTGCAGCACAACCACGGTGCCTTTGCGCCCCGGTGGCGGCGCCCAACGCGCAAAGCGCAGGTTCACCCCGTCAGAGGTTTTGATCGCGCCGGTCACCACGTCGTCTGGCACCGGATTGGCGGGGATGGAAACGAGTTTCATGAAGCAGGGGATGAGCGATGCGCGCCAAGCGCTTATAGCAGGGTCGCAAGCGTCCTCAATGCAGCCGCGGCCTGCAACGAAAAATCGTTTAGTTCCAATTGCTTCTGAGCGGACGCAGACGGCCTTGCGACACCGCAAAGCGCCACCATATCAGGCATGCGCAGGCCCTATGGCTGCGCACGGTTAGGTCCGGCCATTCGGCGGACCACCGCATGTCGCTCAACAATGGAGGATATGCCATGCGAACTTTCGATCTTGCCCCCCTTTATCGTTCCACCGTCGGCTTCGACCGTCTGTTTTCGATGCTGGACGGTTTCGAGTCTGCTCCGGGCTACCCGCCCTACAACATCGAGCGCACCGGTGAGAACGATTACCGTGTCACCGTAGCCGTTGCCGGCTTCGGAGAAAAAGAGCTTTCAATCGAGGCGAAAGAAAATACGCTGACGATTAAAGGCAACAAGCAGGTCAAGGAAGAGCAGAACGGCGAGGTACTTTACCAGGGCATCGCCGCGCGCGCCTTCGAGCGCGTCTTCCAGCTTGCCGATCATGTAGCGGTCAAGAACGCGAGCCTCGAGAATGGATTGCTGCACGTCGACCTCGTGCGCGAAATCCCCGAGGCGAAGAAGCCGCGCCAGATCCCGATTGGCGACGGCAAAGCCAAGGCCGAGGTCATCGAAACCAAAGCGGCCTAACGCGACCGAATTGCAAGCCGGAGGCGTCCCGATTTGGGACGCCTCTTTTTTTGGCACCATAAGCCGCTTGTGGTGCCTAAAGCATCTTCGGCGTAGTCTCTCCCGACTGCTGGCGGCGCAACGCCATTGCTCCTATGTGCCCAAGGTGTTCCTGTTCTTGCTTGGGTAAGGAGCCAAGACGCAACAAAAGGAAAGATTTTAGCGATTCCGGCGTGGACCAGCCTTGTACGGCAAGGCAAAATTTGGCATTGTCTATTAGGACAGCAATGCTGTCCTAATAGGTGGTGGCCTCGGTGGCGGCTTCAGAAGCGGGGCAGGCATCGGTGGCGCCCATGAGGGATAGCCACGGGCGGCGACAAGCCGGACACGGTTGTCCTTTCTCGAGATCAGTTGTGCGCTGACCGCGATGGCGATTGCCTCGCGGATGTGGTGGGCACGCCGAAGCATCCGGCGCGCGGCAGGCAGGATGAAATGAGCGAGGAGAGGCGCAGCGTAGGATTTTTCAACGTCGGATCAACTGCTGATCCCGGCGCACCGCGCGCGCACGGTCTTTACGATCCTGCGCTCGACAAGGATTCCTGCGGAGTCGGCTTCATCGCCGACATCAAGGGTCGCAAGTCGCATCAACTTATCAAAGACGGGCTGCGCATACTTTGCAACCTGGAGCATCGTGGCGCCGTCGGCGCAGATCCGCGAATGGGTGACGGCGCCGGCATCCTCGTGCAGATCCCGCACAAGTTCTTTGCGAAGAAGACGGCCGAACTCGGATTCAAATTGCCGCCCGCCGGCGAATATGCCGTCGGTTATCTCTTCATGCCGCAGGACCCGAACTGGCGGCAGATCATCCGCGACATTTACGCCGAGGTCATCGCGCGCGAGAAGCTCTCGCTGCTCGGGTGGCGCGAAGTACCAACCGACAATTCGACGCTCGGTGAATCGGTCAAACCAACCGAGCCGAAGCACATGCAAGTGTTCATCGGTCGCGGCAAGAAAAAACTATCCGAGGACGAATTCGAGCGCCGGCTCTACATCCTGCGCAAGTCGATTTCGAACGCGATCTATCGCAGACGCGAGCGACGCACCGCGGGCTACTACCCGGTGTCGATCTCCTGCCGTACGGTGATCTACAAGGGCATGTTCCTGGCCGATCAGCTCGGCACATACTATCCCGATCTGCATGATCCGGATTTTGAGAGCGCGCTTGCGCTTATACACCAGCGTTTTTCGACCAACACCTTCCCGACCTGGTCGCTGGCTCATCCGTACCGCTACATCGCGCACAACGGCGAGATCAATACGCTGCGTGGCAATGTGAACTGGATGGCAGCACGGCAGGCAACCGTGTCGTCGCCGCTGTTCGGCAAGGACATCAACAAGCTTTGGCCGATCTCCTACGAAGGCCAGTCCGACACCGCGTGCTTCGACAACGCGCTCGAGTTTCTCGTGCAGGGCGGCTACTCGCTTGCGCACGCCATGATGATGATGATCCCCGAAGCATGGGCGGGCAATCCGCTCATGGACGAGGAGCGGCGAGCCTTTTACGAGTACAACGCGGCGCTGATGGAGCCCTGGGACGGCCCGGCGGCCATTGCTTTCACAAACGGGCGGCAGATCGGAGCCACGCTTGACCGCAATGGGTTGCGGCCGGCGCGCTATCTGCTCACCAGCGACGATCGCATCGTCATGGCATCGGAAATGGGCGTGCTGTCGATCCCGGAAAGGGACATCGTCAAGAAATGGCGCCTGCAGCCCGGCAAGATGCTGCTCGTCGACCTCGACGAGGGGAGGCTTATTCCTGACGAGGAACTAAAGGCCACGCTGGCGAAAAGTCATCCTTACAAGGCGTGGCTCGAACGCACGCAGATCGTGCTCGAGGAATTGCCCGGTACGCACAATGAGGCGCCGATCTCGAATCTGGCATTGCTCGATCGTCAGCAGGCTTTCGGCTACACGCAGGAAGATCTGAAATTCCTGATGACGCCTATGGCAACGACCGGCGAGGAAGCGGTCGGCTCCATGGGCAACGACACGCCGATTTCGGCCCTGTCCGACAAGCCGAAGTCGCTGTTCACCTATTTCAAGCAGAACTTCGCGCAGGTCACCAATCCGCCGATCGATCCGATCCGGGAAGAGCTCGTCATGAGCCTTGTCTCGATCATCGGACCACGTCCGAACATCTTCGATCTCGAGGGCACATCAAAAACCAAGCGCCTTGAGGTGCGTCAGCCAATCCTCACCAACGAGGATCTTGAAAAGATTCGTGCGATTTCCGAGATCGGCAGCGA
>DAISKM010000338.1:0-1033 GCA_036820945.1 Pseudolabrys sp. | reverse complement strand
GCAGCGATCATTTCAAGTCCAGCATCTTCGACATCACTTTTCCTGCCGAGCACGGCGCAGACGGCATGGGATGGGCGCTCGACGAATTATGCGAGCGGTCGGAGGAGGAAGTTCGCAACGGCTGCAATATCATCATCCTGTCGGATCGCAAGGCGGGCGCCGATCGCATTCCCATTCCGGCGCTGCTCGCATGCGCTGCCGTCCATCATCATCTGATCCGCAAGGGATTGCGCACGTCCGTCGGCATGGTGCTCGAAACCGGCGAACCGCGCGAGGTGCACCACTTCGCGTGTCTCGCCGGCTATGGCGCGGAAGCCATCAATCCGTACCTCGCCTTCGAGACACTGATCGCGATGAAGGATGATCTGCCTCAGAAGCTCGAGGACAAGGAGATCATCAAGCGGTACATCAAGTCGATCGACAAAGGTCTGCTGAAGGTGATGTCCAAGATGGGCATATCCACCTACCAGTCCTATTGCGGCGCCCAGATCTTCGATGCCGTCGGCCTGCGGCAGGAATTCGTCGACAAGTACTTTACCGGGACGCATACGCGCATCGAGGGCGTCGGCCTCGCGGAAATCGCAGAAGAATCGGTGCGACGTCACCGGGACGCATTCAGCGATGCACCGATCTACCGAAACATGCTGGATGTCGGCGGCGATTACGCGGTGCGCATGCGCGGCGAAGACCACGTATGGAACGCGGAGACAGTGTCGCGCTTGCAGCATGCAGTGCGCGGGAATTCACAGGATCATTATCGAGCCTTCGCGCAGATCGTGAATGAGCAGAGCGAACGCCTGCTGACAATCCGCGGCATGTTCCGGCTGAAGACCGCGGAGGAAGATAGCCGAAAGCCTATACCGCTTGAGGAAGTCGAGCCGGCCAAGAATATCGTGCGGCGCTTCTCGACAGGCGCGATGTCATTCGGCTCCATCTCCCGCGAGGCTCACACGACGCTGGCCATCGCGATGAACCGCATCGGCGGCAAGTCGAACACCGGCGAGGGCGGGGAGGAGGCAGACCGATTCAAGCC
>DAISKM010000337.1:0-4584 GCA_036820945.1 Pseudolabrys sp. | reverse complement strand
GTGAGTACGTCACCCAAGTATCGGCCGTTGGTCCCTTGGGTCTCGAATACCTGGACGCTACCAAGATCGGCTGCAGCGAGTCGCGCGTGAGGCCAAAGCGGGAGACGGTCTACGCAGATTTCATTATGAGCGCTTCGAAATTACTTCGCGGCCCTCCTCGTTGTTGGAACCAAGGTGGTCGCACCCAAACCTGGCTTGACCAGGAGTTATTTCAAGACAGCGGTGCCCAGCGGCATGAAGAGTTTTCCGAGCGAGCTGCTGCCACAGTGATGTCCGCTATTGGCCCAAAGCAGACATGAGCGCGTGCACTGCATATGTCCGCTTTCGGGGGTAAAGCGGACATCGGCGTTTTGCGGAGGTCCGCTTTTGCGGTCGCTATTGGGTGTAAAGCGGACATGGCTTGTTGGCCGCATATGTCTGCTTTTGACCCAAAGCGGACATTGATTAGCCCTTCCGGGGTACTCGATTTTGCCGTTACGATGTCGGCCTGAGCCTCGGGGGGCGGCGATGAACCGGCGCGAGTTTCTTACAGCTTCAGGTGGCGTCGTCGCTCTTTGGCCGCTCTCCGCGCGTGCCCAACAGACTTCGGAAACGGTCCCCAAGGTAGGCTTTGTCTACCCGGGCTCCAAAGAGGTGACACCTTCTCGCATCGAAGCAATCATGAGCGGCCTGCGCGTATCCGGATACACCGCGCCTACGCAAGTCGAGCTTGTGGCCCGAATCGCGGACGGCGACCCATCTCGAATTGCACCGCTGGTCGAAGAAATTATCGCGAAAAACGTGAATATAATTATCGCGAATGGTCCTCCGGTGTTGCATGTGGCTCGCGCGTCGACCCGAACCATTCCGATTGTGGCAATCGACCTCGAAACAGACCCTGTGGCCAGTGGTATGGCTGCCAGTCTGGGGCGTCCGGGCGGTAACATCACCGGTGTTTTTCTTGACTTTCCCGACTTCACGGCAAAGTGGATCGAGTTGCTGATTGAGACCAATCCCAAGCTCTCCCGGCTGGCAGTGCTATGGGATCCGGTCACCGGACCCGTGCAAATTGAGTCGGTCAAGAAGACGGCCGGATCGTTGAAAATCCAACTTGATATATTGGAAGTGCGGCGACCCTCCGATTTCGAGACGGCTTTTTCGACCACAACCCGACGCGACGCCAACGCGATGGTGATGTTGTCGTCTCCACTAATTTCAGCAAACGTGAGGATGCTCGCCGAGCTGTCTATTCGTCATCGCGTTTCGGCAATTACACTTTTCCCAGACTTCGCGCGGGCAGGAGGCTTAATGGCTTACGGACCAAATCTCCTTGGGTTGTACAGGCGCGTCGGCGTTCTTGCTGGGAAAGTGCTCCAAGGAGCTAATCCGGCTGACTTGCCGATCGAACGGCCAACCAAATTCGAGCTTATTCTGAACTTGCGAACCGCGGACGCTTTAGGTCTATCGGTTCCTCCGTCGCTTTTATTGCGCGCCGACGAGGTGATCGAGTGAGACGGCGCGAATTCATTACGTTCCTCGGCGGCGCGGTGGTTGCATGGCCGTCGACGGCGCTCGCGCAACGACCGTCCCAGCCAGTGGTTGGTTATCTCGGCCTTACCTCGCCTAAGGGCGAAGCCGAGATGTCGGGTTCTTTCCAAAAAGGCTTAAGAGAAGCGGGCTTTGAGGAAGGCCGCAACGTCACAGTTGAATTTCTTTATGCGGATGGCGACGTCAGCCGACTGCCAGCACTTGCCGCCGAATTCGTCCGTCGCAATGTTTCCATCATAGTAACTGGTACAACGGCCGGCGCGGTCGCTGCTAAACGGACGACATCAACGGTACCCGTCGTGTTCGTGATAGGCTCTGATCCAATCAGAAACGGATTGGTGGCACAGCTAAATCGTCCCGGTGGCAACCTGACCGGGGTGAGCTTTTTTACGAACCAAATGGAGAGCAAGCGGCTTGGCCTCCTGCATGAGCTCGCCCCAAAGGTTGAGCTGATTGGTGTGCTTCTGAACCCCAACAATCCTTTCTTCGACAATCAGTTGAAAGATTTGAACGATGCGTCTCGTGCGCTTGGCGTAAAAATTCAGGTCGAACGCGCAGGCAAAGAGGATGAAATCGCCAATGCCTTTAAGGCATTCGAGCAACAGCATGCTGGCGCAGTGCTTGTCGGTGCCGATCCCTATTTTTTCGGTCGGCGTTCGCTGCTTATCGATCCAGCGGTGCAACTCCGGATACCCGCGATTTATGAATGGCGGGAGTTTACGGAAGAAGGCGGCTTGATGAGTTACGGGACTAATTTGAAGGACTCGTTCAGGCAATCCGGTGGATTTGTTGCCCGTATCCTCAAAGGCGAAAGCCCCTCTGATTTGCCCGTCGTGCAGTCGACCAAGTTTGAATTCGTAATAAATTTGAAAACTGCACGACGCCTCGACATCGCAGTGCCACCCGGTTTGTCTGCGCGGGCAGATGACATCCTTGAGTAGGCTGATGTCCGCTATTGGCCCATAGCGGACATGAGGCACTGCGCTGCACATGTCCGCTTTCGGGGGTAAAGCAGACATGACCTTGTGCGGAAATCCGCTTTTGCGGTCGCTATTGGGGGTAAAGCGGACATCGCCTTGTGCACCGCAAATGTCCGCTTATGACCCAAAGCGGACATAGCCCACTTCCAGTATGCTGGCTCAAGTCGGTGCGATGGCTGGTCCTGAGCCTCGGGGGCGACATTGCGACGTGGAGTTCGCCCTTGCGGTGGTTTAGTCTTGATCGCACGGAAATTGCCGTGGTCTCGAACGTGCGGCATAGATGAGGATGGCGAAGCGCCAAGCGGTAAGGGTCGCAACTCTCGGAGCTCTCACCGCGCTCCTGGCAGCAGGCACTATCGTCTATTCGAGGTCCCCCCGCGTTGAAGGGCCGCCTGCTGCCCCGCAACCGATCCCCGTTATTGCGGCCAAGGTTCGCCAGCAGGACGTGCCGATCATCTTGACCGGTCTCGGCACGGTCACGGCACTGAACACAGCAACAATTCGCAGCCAGGTCACCGGGTTGCTGCTCAGCGTCAACTTCCAGGAGGGCCGGTCGGTGAAGAAGGGCGAGCCGCTCGCCCAGATCGATCCCCGCATCTATCAGGCTCAGCTTGATCAGGCGCAGGCCACTCTCGAGCGCGATCAGGCCCATTTAAAAAATGCACAGCTGAACCTGCAACGCTACACCGAGCTTGCCAAAACCGATGCCGTCGCAAGACAACAAGTCGATAATCAGCAGGCGGGCGTCGATCAACTCATTGCGCAGATCAAAAGCGACCAGGCTGCGCTCGACAATGCACGGACACAGCTCAGCTATACCTCACTGGCCGCACCGTTTGATGGCGTTGCCGGCATAAGCCTGCTCGACGTCGGCAACATCATTCACGCAACGAGCAGCTCGGCGACGGCACAGTCGAGCGGGAACGATGGCAACGCCTTGGTGGTCATTACTCAGATCCAGCCGATCAGCGTGATTTTCATCCTTGCCGCTGCGAACATACCTGAAATTCAAGCCGCCATGGCGAGCGGTCCCTTGCAAACCACCGCGTTCAGCCAGGACGACAAGACGCAGCTCGACGTCGGGCACCTGATCGCCCTGAACAATCAGGCCAATCCCGGCTCGGGTACGGTCCAGCTGAAAGCGGTGTTTCCCAATCAGCAGCGCAAGCTATGGCCGGGAACATTCGTCAATGTGCGGTTGGTCACCTCAACCCTGCACGATGCACTGACCGTTCCGCTCGACGCCATTCAGCAGGGCCCGCAGGGGATCTTCGTGTTTGTGGTCGGCGAGGATAACCGGGCGACGGTGCGGCAGGTTTCGATCCGCCAGACATTCGGCGCCCAGGCGCTGATTGAAAAAGGACTGAGTGCCGGCGAGACCGTGGTGGTGCGCGGCCAATACCGGTTATCGTCCGGCACGCCGGTGGCGCTGGCGGACCCGGGGCATCCAGATGCGGTGCCGAATCCCTCGACCGCGAGCTCCGGCATGCTGCCATGAACCTGTCGGCTCCGTTCATCCGCAGACCCATCGCGACCGCACTGTTGATGGTGTCGATCGTCCTGCTGGGAGCCATCGGTTACGAGCTGTTGCCGGTCGCGGCTCTGCCGAGCGTCGATTCGCCAACGATCCAGGTTACTGCGCAGCTGCCGGGAGCCGATCCCAGGACGGTTGCATCCTCGGTCGCAACCCCGCTCGAGCGGCAGTTCGGCCAGATCCCCGGCCTGGCACAAATGACGTCGAGCAGTGCTCTCGGCTATGCGCAGATCACGCTTCAGTTTGGCCGCGGTCGCACCGTTGATTCAGTGGCGCAGGATGTCCAGGCCGCGATCAATGCGACGGCCGGAGCGCTTCCCCCAAATCTTCTCAATCCGCCCGTCTACCGCAAGACCAACCCAGCCGATACGCCCATCCTGCTCATCGCGCTGACGTCGGGAACGCTCCCCCTCACGAAGGTGAGTGACTACGCAAACAGCATTCTCGCGCAAAAGCTCTCGCAAATGCCTGGGGTGGGGCTCGTCACGGTGGGCGGAGCGCAGAATCCGGCGATCCGGGTTCAGGTCAACCCGGCGCAGCTTG
>DAISKM010000336.1:0-4601 GCA_036820945.1 Pseudolabrys sp. | reverse complement strand
ATGTATATCGGCAGTAACACAGTGATGGCTCCAGCCGGAGCCGGAATGCCGGTAAAGAAATTCCCTGACCATGCCGGCCTGTTGGGGTCGTCGATCATCACGTTGAAGCGCGCAAGTCTCAGGCCGGCGCAGATCGCAAAAACCAGCGCGGCAATCCAGCCCGCCGATTTGAGGTCATGCAGACCCCACAAATACAGGATCAGCGCAGGCGCGACGCCAAAGTTCACGAAATCCGCCAGACTGTCGAGCTCTGCACCAAATCTCGAAGTGCCTTTGAGCATCCGCGCGATCCGGCCATCGATGCCATCGAGCAAGGCGGCAAACACGATCGCCGCCAGTGCCAATTCGAGCTTGTCCTCTACGGCCAGCCGAATGGCCGTAAGGCCCGCACATAGCGCCAGCAAAGTGATCAGATTTGGCAGCAGGGTCCGGACCGGAATCGCCTTGAAGCGACGCCGGAACGGCGGCGGGGCTGGATCGAACGGCTGAAAAACCATGAAAACAATATAGGCCCGACCTGCCAGCCGCGCCACAGGGCGAAAACGCCTTTCTGTTGGCCTCGTTAATGATTTACCCGCTACGGAACGCCCTGCCGGCGTCACCCGATAGCAGATCGGCAAGGACGGTTTCTCCGGCAATCGAAGTCTGGCCGGTTGCCACCATCGGCGTCGCGCCCTCGGGCAAATAGACATCGAGACGCGATCCAAACCGGATCATGCCAAAGCGCTCGCCGGCTCCAATGGACTGACCCGGGCGCACGAAACAGACGATGCGGCGCGCAACAAGGCCTGCAATCTGGATCACTGCAACTCGCGCGCTGGGCGTTGCAATCACCAGGCAATTGCGCTCGTTGTCGACGCTCGCTTTGTCGAGATCGGCATTGAGGAACTTGCCGGGATGGTAAACGATTTTCTCGATTTTTCCGGCGGCCGGACTGCGATTGACGTGGCAGTCGAACACGCTCATGAAAATCGAAATGCGGGGCAGCGGCCTGCTCCCTAGGTCCAGATCGTTTGGCGGAATCGCGCTGATTACTTGACTGATACGGCCATCTGCCGGCGCGACAACCAGGCCTTCACGCACCGGCGTGACCCGCGGCGGATCACGGAAGAAATACGCGCACCAGATCGTCGCCAACGTACCCAGCCAACCGAGTGGACTCCAAAGCCAGAACAGAACGAGGCTGACAAGCGCAAAAGCGCCGATAAACGGGTACCCCTCTGGGCTTATGGGCACGATCTGCGAGCGGATCGAATCGTAGATCGACATGCGGCTATCTTACTCCGCCGCGTCCGCGCGTGCTTCGAGCGGAACGGCAGCTGCCTCGGTGATCTCATCCTCAAGCGGGGGCGGATTGCGATTGGGCGCGCTTTGCTCGTCTTCGCCGGTCCGGGCAAGCTTCTCGCGCGCCTCTTCGGCCTCGCGCTGACGGTTCCACATGCTTGCATAAAGCCCACTTTTGGCAAGCAAGCCATAGTGAGTTCCGCGTTCGACGATCTCACCCCGATCAAGCACGACAATCTCGTCGGCGCCGACGATTGTGGAAAGTCGATGCGCGATCACCAACGTAGTTCGGTTGCGTGAAACGCGCTCAAGTGCATCCTGAATTTCTTTCTCGGTATGACTATCGAGGGCAGAGGTCGCCTCGTCGAGCACCAGGATGGGAGGTCCTTTGAGGATGGTGCGAGCGATGGCCACGCGCTGCTTCTCGCCGCCGGACAATTTGAGGCCGCGTTCGCCGACCTCGGTGTCGTAGCCCCTTGGCGCAATGCGGATGAGCGGATCGATCTGGGCAAGGCGCGCCGCCTCTTCGACTTCGGCGTCCGTCGCTTCCCACCGGCCGTAACGGATGTTGTAGCGGATGGTGTCGTTGAAGAGAACGGTATCCTGCGGCACCATTCCAATCGCCTGCCGCAGCGATTTCTGCGTGACCTTCGCGATGTCCTGGTCATCGATCAAAATGCGGCCGCCCGAAAGATCATAGAAGCGGAACAGCAGGCGCGAAATTGTTGACTTGCCCGCGCCGGAAGGTCCTACGACTGCAACCGTCCTGCCAGCCGGGACCTCGAAGCTTATGCCTTTGAGGATGGAACGAGATGGTTCGTAAGCGAAGCTGACGTTCTCGAACCGAATGGTGCCGGAATTGACTTTCAGCGGACGCGCCTGCGGCAGGTCCCTGATTTCCGGCTCGCGCGCCAGAATTGAGAACATGATCTCGATATCGGTGACGGCTTGCTTGATCTCGCGATAGACCATGCCCATGAAATTCAGCGGCTGATAAAGCTGTATCATCATTGCGTTGATGAGTACGAAATCGCCGACGGTCTTGGTGCCGGCCTTGATCTCGAAGGCGCACATGACCATGGCTGCGGCAAGTCCAAACGTGAAGATCACCGCCTGACCGGCGTTGAGCACCGCCAATGAGGTATAGGCTCGAACGCTGGCATCTTCGTATCGGGCCATCGCGCGGTCGTAACGAGCCGCCTCACGTTCCTCGGCCGAGAAATATTTGACGGTCTCGTAGTTGAGCAGCGAGTCGATCGCCTTCACGTTGGCGTCGGTATCGCTGTCATTCATCTTGCGCCGTATGCCGATGCGCCATTCGGTGGCGCGATAGGTATAGGTCATGTAAACCGCAACAGTAATCATGATCACCGCGACATAGCGCCAGTCGAACTGCCACATCAGCACCACGACAATGAAGGCGAGTTCGATGATCGTCGGCGACAGTTGCAAAATCACCATGCGGACGATGGTTTCGATTCCGTTGCGTCCACGCTCAAGAACGCGCGTCAAACCGCCGGTCTTGCGTTCGAGGTGGAAACGGAGCGACAGTTCGTGCATGTGCACGAAAGTGCGATAAGCGACCCGTCGCACCGCGTGCATTGCCACTTTGGCGAACAGCCCGTCCCGCAACTGCGTGAGTGCCGCCATCAGGATGCGCATCCCCCCATAGGCAATAGTCATGGCGATGGGCGCGGCTATTACCCAAAAAAGCCAATCGGAGGCAGCGACCGGGGCAGTGCCCTGGCCGGCAAGCGCATCTGTCGCCCATTTAAACGTGAAGGGAACTGCAATCGTCGCAAGTTTTGCAGCGAGCAGCAGCACCAGCGACCCAATCACCCGCAACTTCAGATCGCGTCGATCGGACGGCCAGATGTAGGGCCAAAGATGAACAAGCGTCGTCAGCAAGGCGCCGCGATTCGCGGAGACGCGCGATTCGCTTTCGGAAATACGGTGATGATGGTCCGTCATTCAAGCTTCATATATGCGGATTCTAGTCAGTAATCACCATTTCCGCCGACTTATTGCGTTGGCTGCCTTGACGATGCCGCAAGCGCTATGCACATGCATATGCATGAACAGACCTCAAAAAAGCAGTAAAATCAGAAAAATTTGCGTCTATTGCGGCTCTGGTCCGGGCGCGGATCCGGATTTCGTCGAGAGCGCAAGGGCATTTGGCGCGATCCTGGCGAAAAACGATATCGGCCTGGTCTTCGGCGGCGGATCGATCGGCATGATGGGAGCAATCGCCAAGTCGGTTCTCGATCATGGTGGAGAGGTGACCGGCATCATTCCAGAATTTCTGGTCGCGCGCGAACACGCAATGCGGGGCGCGGACAATCTGATTGTCACGCGGGATATGCATGAAAGAAAGCGTAAGATGTTTGAAATGGCTGATGCTTTTGTGGCGATGCCGGGCGGAATCGGAACGCTTGAAGAAGTTGTTGAACAAATGACCTGGGTTCAGCTCGGCCGCCATCGCAAGCCGATCTTGCTCGCGAATATCAAGCATTTTTGGGACCCGCTCTGCTCTCTTATCGACCACATGAGGAAGCTCGAGTTCATCCGCGCCGGCCTCAACTTTGATCTGCTCGTGGCCGATACAGTCGCTGAAATCCTGCCACTGTTGCAAAAAGCAGCCGAGGCGGTTCCGGATGAAGAAAAAGAAATGCCCGCCGTGATTGCCGATCGGTTGTGATACGGATGCCGATACACGCGACGTATTATTATTTGGCTCCGACGAATGTCACCGCCTCAATGCGGTTGCCATCAGGGTCGCGAATGAAAGCGGCGTAATAGCCATCCCCATGCGAAGGGCGATAGCCGGGTTCTCCGTCGCTTGAGCCGCCAGCGGCGAGTGCCGCGGTATGGAACGCATCGACAAGCTCGGTCGATCGTGCGCGGAAACAAACATGTGCCCCACTATCCGGTGGCACCGCAGGGAGATCGGCGCGCAAATTGATCCAGAATTCCGGATAGGTTTTGCCGAAGCCCACGGTTGCAGGCCGCGATTCTATTTTCACGATTCCGATCGTCGCGAGCAGTGTTTCATAAAAACGCGTGGCCTTCGCAAGATCTCCTACCGCGACTGAAACGTGATCGATCACGCGGGTGCTTCGGATTTCAGAAGCTTAAAGACAATGGAATCCATCAACGCCTGGAAAGAGGCATCGATGATATTCGCCGACACGCCGACCGTCGCCCACCGCTCACCGCGCTCGTCCTCGCTTTCGATCAGCACGCGCGTCACGGCCTCAGTGCCGCCGTTGAGGATACGCACGCGATAATCGGTCAATTTTAACCCGGCGATATATTTC
>DAISKM010000335.1:0-4608 GCA_036820945.1 Pseudolabrys sp. | reverse complement strand
ACCATGTACCGCGTGCTGTTCGGGCTCTCACTCGCGGTCGCCGTCGCCTTGCCGCTCGGCATCATGATGGGCCGCTTCCGCGCGGTCGAGAATTTCTGCCTTCCGCTCGCGAGCGCGCTGATGCCGATCCCGTCGCTCGCCTGGGTGCCGGTGTTCATCCTCTGGTTCGGCCTCGGCAACACCGTGGCGATCCTCATCGTGTTCTATGCCGCGCTGTTTCCCATGCTACTCAATGCCTGGTCGGGGGTGCGCGCGGTCAATCCGCTCTGGCTGCGCGCTGCCGGCGCCATGGGCGCCGACGAGCATAAACTTTTCTGGAAGGTAATCATTCCGGGCGCGTCGCCCTTCATTATCACGGGCATGCGTCAGGCATTTCTGCGCTCCTGGATCGCTGTCGTGGGTGCAGAGATGATCGCGGCGTCTGACTGGGGCCTCGGCTGGGTCATTTTCGATGCCAAGGAGTTTCTCAACACCGACATCATGCTCGCCTCGCTCATCGTCATCGGCCTGATCGGCTTTGCGTTTGAGCGCTTTATTTTTGGCTCGCTTGAGCGCATGACGGTCCTGCGTTGGGGCATGATGCGCACGGCAAAGGGCTAGGATGTTTGGATTCAATCAAACCCCAGCTCTCCGTTCGTCCCCACGAACGCGGGGACCCAGGGACAACCCCTCAAATGTTTGCTGGATTCCCGCTTGCGCGGGAATGAACGGGTTAGAGAATCGGTAACATGGTCCCCATTGAAATTCGTGACGTTTCGCTGATCTACGACACGCCGGGAGGCAAAGTGCCGGGTGTCAAGGAAGTCAGTTTGAATGTCGCCGCTTCCGAGTTCGTCTGCATCGTCGGGCCGTCGGGCTGCGGCAAATCCACGCTGCTCAACATAATCGCCGGTTTTCTCACTCCGGTAGCGGGCGAGATCCGCATTGGCGGCAAGAAGGTCGACGGCCATGGCATGGATCGCGGGGTTGTTTTCCAGGATTTTGCCCAGCTTTTTCCCTGGCGAACCGCGCTGGGAAACGTCGCCTTCGGCCTTGAGATGAAAGGCGTCCCAAAGGATGAACGCGAACGGATTGCGCACGAACAATTGCGCCTGGTGAAGCTCGACAAGTTCACCGGTTCATATCCGCACCATCTCTCCGGCGGCATGCAGCAGCGGGTCGCTATCGCGCGGGCGCTGGCGTACAATCCCTCCGTGCTGTTGATGGATGAGCCGTTTGCAGCGCTCGATGCATTGACACGTGACGACATGCAGCGGCTGCTCGCCGATGTCTGGCGGGAAACGCGCAAGACGGTGATCTATGTGACGCACAACGTCTCGGAAGCGGTCTATCTTGCCGATCGGGTCATCGTGATGACGCCACATCCCGGCACGGTGAAAGCGGAGATAAGCATTCCGCTGCCGCGCCCAAGGAATCCGCTCAGCATTGAATTCCTCGATATTCAAAAGGAGCTCTTGCGCCACCTCGGACACGAGAGCGCAGGCGAGCCGGCGAAAGCTAATGGCAAGGCGAATGCATAAGGGAGGAAAAATCATGGCTCATGAAGGCGGACTGACCCGCCGTCACTATTTGACGGCAACCGGTGCCGGCATGCTTGCGATGGGCTTCGGCATGCGTCCGGCCGCAGCCCTAGAAACCGTGCGACAGGGATACCAGACCAATATGTGGGGCATGCCTACATATTACCTGCTGCGCTCCGGATTGTTGGAAAAGCACGGCATCAAATTCGAGGAATTCGCAGTCCCATCCGGCAATCTTACGATGCAGCAGATGGTGGCGCGCCAGGTCGATCTGGGCACCTACGCCGGTCCTTCATTCGCCATCGGCCATGACAAGGGCGGGCTGCTCGCCATCGCCATGATCGAATACGTCGGCAAGACCGCGCGCGTCATGGCGCGCAAGGATCTCAACATTACAAAAATTGAGCAGCTGAAGGGCCTGAAGGTGGCCAACCAGACCGGCTCATCGACCGGCAACATTTTTGTCGACCAGATCGCACCCAAGGCCGGCCTCAAGAAAGGCGACTATCAGGAAATTCGCATGAACGTGGACGACATGGTGGCCGCGATGGCAGCGAAGACTGTTGACGCCATGGCCAATGTCGAACCGTACAACGCGATCGCGGAGGCCGATGGGCTTGCAGTCACGATTGCCGAATACAGCGAGTTCGACAAGCTGCCAGTTTTCATGGCGGCGACGCCGGAATTTGTCCAGAAGAGTCCCGAAACCGTGGTCGCTTATCTGAAGGCATGGCTTGAGGTCGCGAAGGATTTCAAGTCCGAACCGAAAAAAGTCGCCGACACGATCTATTCGTTTTTCCAGTCAAAGGGATTCCAGATGTCGCGCGACACCTTCGGCAAGGCGCTGGCGAGGGTGGAAGTGCAACCCGGATGGCCAGCCGACCTTGTGCCGTATATGCAGCAACAGGCCGAAATCCTGTTGAAGGAAAACAAGATCAAGGCGGTCCCTGACTGGAGCAAGGCGCTGCGCACTGAATTCCTCAAGCAGGCAAGCGCCTGATCTGTTGCACCTATTGGCTACCGTCATGGCCGGGCTTGTCCCGGCCATCCACGTCTTGCTTAATGGGCAAAGACGTGGATGCGAATGGAGCGGTCCACCGTCTCTTACCAATTCGGCAAATTAAGCCCATCATCGCAATCAAGTCACGGAGACGCGAATGTCCACCGCTACCAGCTCGCTCAGCAAGAGCGCCGAGCCGATCACCTGGAATTTCAAGCTCCTCTCACAAAACGATCTCGGCGGCTTTGGCGGCATGGGCGAAGGCATGTCCGTGCAGATCGCGAAGGACGGGCGGCGCATCATCTGGCTGGCGCACGAGAGCGCCCCGAAGAATTTCACCGCGGTGGACGTCTCGGACCCGCGCCAGCCGAAAGTCGTCGTGCAGACCGATTTGCCCAAGCCTTACATGCGCTCCAACTCCCTGGAGCTTTCCGGCGACATCATGGCTGTTGCGTATCAGACGCAGAAAGTGAACCAGCAACCGGCCGGGTTAGAGCTGTTCGACGTGTCGGCGCCGGAGAAGCCGCGCTCGATCTCTTTCTTCGACTGCTCGGGCGCTACCTCGCGCGGCGTGCACCAACTATGGTTCTGCGACGGCGAATACGTGCATATGGCCGCAGGTGCTGCAGATTTTGTGCCCAGCCACCCGCTCGACGATCAGTTCTATCGCTGCATCGACGTGCGCAACCCCTCGAAGCCGGTCGAGGTCGGCCGCTGGTGGATGCCGGGGACCAGGCAGGGCGAAACGCCGCTGCCACGCCACAAGCTCGACAAGGGCTATCGCGCGCATAACACCAACGTCTACAGGCGGCGCGGCGACCGACTCTATCTCTGCTACATCGACGGCGGAATGTTCGTGATGGACATTTCCGACAAGTCGAAGCCGAAGCCGATCTCGCACTGGACCAATTCGCCGCCCTATACCGGTTTCATGCACACGGCTGTGCCGCTGTTTGACCGCGGGCTTTTGATTGTCACCGATGAGTCGACCGAGAACAAAGCCGAGGACTGGCCAAAGCTGGTGTGGATTGTTGACGCCCGCGACGAGAAAAATCTCGTTTCGATTGCCACCTGTCCGCTGCCGCCCGTTGATGCCTTTGCGAACCGCGGCGGCCGCTTCGGCGCACACAATATCCATGAGAACCCATCGGTGCCGACCGCGTGGCAATCGGACCAGATCGTGATCGGCACTTTCTTCAACGGCGGGCTGCGCGCGTACGACATTTCCAACCCATATCAGCCCAAGGAAGTCGCCACTTTCGTTCCGCCGCCGCCGAAGGGCACCCCGGCCGGCGCGGTTCAGCTCAATGACGTGTTCGTTGACGAGCGCGGCATTGTCTACACCGTCGACCGGCACACCGGCGGGCTGTACATTCTTGAAATGGATTTTTAGCTCAGGGACCGTCATGCCCGCACTCGGGCCCGGCCTTCGGCCCGCCCGAGCACAAGCCTTGTGCCGGGCATCCACGTCTCTAAAGCTTTGCCGAAAGACGTGGATGGCCGGGACGAGCCCGGCCATGACGGGTGAAGCATGAACTCACCTTTCCCCTCACCGGCTGCCGGACGGTTCGGACGCAGGCTCAAGCGCGAACGCGGTGCGCGCCTGCCGGTGATCGTGATCACCGGGTTTCTCGGGGCCGGGAAAACCACGCTTCTCAAGCGTTTCCTGGACATGCCGGAAGGACAAGGGACCGCGGTCGTGGTCAACGAGTTCGGTGCGACCGGCATCGACGACGTGCTGGTGCGGTCGAGCGCGGACGAAACGGTCCTGCTTGGAAATGGATGCATGTGCTGCATCACCCGCACCGATTTGCAGCAAACCTTACGGCGACTCGCGGTGGACCGCGAACGCGGCGAGGTGCCGGACTTCCGCCGCATCGTCATCGAAACCAGCGGATTGGCCGATCCCAGTCCGATCCTGCAAACTTTCGCCACTGACCGCGCGCTCGGCAGCGTCTTTCATGTCGAGGCGGTGATTACCGCGATCGATGCGGTGACCGGAGGCGACACGCTTTCATGGTCGGCGGAGGCGCGTAAACAGGCAATCCTTGCGGACCGGCTGGTCATCACCCAGACCGATATTGCAGG
>DAISKM010000334.1:0-4611 GCA_036820945.1 Pseudolabrys sp. | reverse complement strand
CCTTGTGAATCAAGCCAAACTCATCGGGGTGCTTTATCTTGAGAATAACCTTGCGCCTCGCGTCTTTGCGCCGGCGCGCACGGCGGTGCTCAAGCTGCTCGCCTCGCAGGCCGCGATCTCAGTCGAGAGTACTCAGCTGTATCGCGATCTTGCGGATCGAGAAGGGAAGATCCGGCGCCTTGTCGATGCCAATATCATGGGGATCTGCATCTGGAACCTCGAAGGCGCCATTGTCGAGGCCAACGACTCGTTTCTGCGCATGCTCCAGTACGACCGCGAAGATGTCGTTTCGGGTCGCTTGCGCTGGACCGATGTGACGCCGGCGGAGTGGCGCGAGCAGGACGAAAGTGCAGTAGCTGAGCTGCTCTCTACCGGGACTTTTCATCCAGTCGAGAAAGAGTATTTCCGCAAGGATGGCAGTCGCGTGCCTGTGCTGATTGGTGGCGCGCTGTTTGAGCAAAGCCGCAACGAGGGCGTTGCGTTTGTGCTCGATTTGACCCAACGCAAACGGGCGGAAGAAAGGCTCCGTGAATTGGAGTCGGCTTTCGCACATACGAACCGCGTGAGCATAATGGGAGAATTGGCTGCGTCGCTGGCTCACGAAGTCACGCAGCCGATCGCCAGTGCTCGCAACAATGCCCGTGCAGCCCGTAATTTTCTTGACAATCACCCGCCAGATCTAGGTGAGGTCAGAGAGGCGCTCGGTTGCATCGTGGGCGATGCCGACCGAGCCGGAGATATCGTGGAGCGCATCCGCGAGCAGATCAAGAGAGCTCCGCCGCGAAAGGATCACTTTGATCTCAATGCGGCAATCAATGAGGTGATTGTATTGGCGCGAAGCGCAATTATCAGGAATGACGTCTCGGTCGAAACCCGGCTTGCCAAGCGGTTGTTTCCCGTTCACGGCGATCGCGTTCAATTACAACAGGTGGTGTTGAACTTGATCTTGAACGCGGTCGAAGCGATGGGATCGACCGAGGCAGGGACACGAGAGTTGTTGATCAGCACCGAGCAAGACCATAAAGGCATCCTTGTGGCAGTGCGCGATTCCGGGCCGGGCATCGATCCGGCACATCGGGAGCGCATTTTCGAAGCGTTCTTCACCACGAAATCCAGCGGCGTGGGGATGGGGCTGTCGATCTGCCGGTCGATCATCAATGGCCATGGGGGCCGGTTATGGGCCGATGCGAATGCACCTTGCGGCACTGTATTTCAGTTCACCTTGCCAAGGACTGATACGAATTCATGAATCCCTTCCCGCGGCTCGGTACATTGTGGAGCCGAGTATAGGCATTGTGCCCTAGTTGACTTTACCCAGCCGGCGTTCGCTGCGGCGGCTCGGGGATCAGGCGCGAGCTGCGCTGGCCGGTGAAATATGACCAAAGCCACTGCCTCTGCACGCGCAGTCGGTTTTGCAGTTGCGGCAGGGTGAGGATGTGAATGAATACCCATACCAGCCACGTCAGGAAGCCGCTTGTGTGCAGCCGGCCCCGCTGCAGCACAGCGTAATTCTTGCCGACGACGGCCATGTTGCCCTTGTCGAAATAATGGAACGGACGTTCAACCTTCCGCCCTTTCAGCTCTTTCGCGATCAGCCGTCCGACATACCGCCCTTGCTGAATCGCCGCTTGCGCGACGCCAGGCACCGGATGTTCGTCCTGCGTGATCGACGCCGCGTCGCCCGCCACGAAGACTCCGGGCGCATCCACGACCTTCAGGAACGGATCAACGAGTGCTCGCCCCGCGCGGTCGGTTTTGGTGCCGAGCATCTTTGGAATCGGCGATGCCACGACCCCCGCCGTCCACAAAACCGTTGCGCTCAGGATTCTCTTTCCGCCAGCGATAACGCCTTTGTCGTCGACTGTATCGACCTTGACATCGGTCATGACCTTCACGCCAAGCTTCTCGAGGTGCCTGGTCACCTTGCGCGACACCGACTCGGCAAAAGTCGGTAGAACCCTCTTGCCCGCGTCGAGCAAAATGATGCTGGCCTTTGCCGGGTCGATGCGACGGAAATTGCCACGCAACGTGACTTTCACCATTTGCGCCAAGGACGCCGCGAGCTCCACTCCGGTGGGACCTGCGCCGACCAGCACGAAGGTCATCTGTCGCGCGCGCTCGGCTTCATCGTCGGTCGTCGCGGCCAGTTCGAACGCGCCCAGGATCTTGGCACGGATTGCCTCTGCGTCGCTGAGACTCTTGAGCCCCGGTGCATATCGTGCGAACTCGTCGTGTCCGAAGTAGCTTGGGCGCATGCCGGTCGCGACCACCAAATAGTCGAACGCAATCTTGCGGATGCCAACGCCCGGGGCAGACGCCTCGATGATGCGGGAAGCAACATCGACGCCGGTGACCTCTGCCAGGAGTACGCTGAGGTTCTTCTGCCTCACCTCGAGCTGACGGATGGGCGCGGCGATGTCGGCGGGAGAGAGGACCGCCGTCGCCACCTGATAGAGCAGCGGCTGAAAGATGTGATGGTTGCGGCGATCGATCAGTATGACCTCCGCATCGGAGTGCCGCAGCGCATGTGCGGTCGCAAGTCCAGCGAAGCCGCCGCCGACAATGACGATCCGCGGCTTCTGGCCGGCACGGTGCGCAGCCCATCCCGCCGGTTGAAGTTCGACATCCGGCGATGACCGGGTGGTTTCTGCAACGCGGACCTGTGAAGTAACATCAGTCATGATGGCTACCGTTGCGCAGCGAGCTGTCCACCATAAGTCTCACGCAGACCCTTCTTGTCGACCTTGCCGAGGCTTGTTTTGGCCAAATGATCGACGAACTGAATCGTCTCGGGGATGCCGTATTTCGAGATGAGGCCTCGGGTAGCGAACGCCTCGAGGTGAGCTTTTATATCGATCTCGCGAAGGCGGCTGGCGTGATCGGTGTCCTTGACGACAAGCGCCAAAGGCCGTTCTCCCCATTTTTTATCCGGGATGCCGATGACGGCGGCTTCCTTCACGCCGGGATACTGCTCGATCAAGTCTTCGATCTGCTCTGATGACACCCATTCTCCGCCGCTCTTGATGACATCCTTCATTCGGTCGGTAATCCGGATGTAGCCATCCGGCGTGATGACGGCGATGTCGCCTGTGTGTAGGTATCCACCGGCCCAGAGCGCTTCGGACGCTTCGGGATTGTCGACGTAGCCTTGCGTGAGCCACGGTGAGCGCAGCACCAGTTCGCCCGCGGCCTCGCCGTCATGCGGCAGATCCTTCATGTCCTGCCCCACGATACGTGCCTCGACCAGCGGCGCCGTGATGCCGGCGCGAACACGGATATCCAGTTCTCGCTCTGGATTGCCAAGGTCCTTTGTCATGACCTGCGCGGCCGCGACGATCGGGCCGGTCTCGGACATTCCAAATCCTGCGCAGACGTCGATCCCGGCTGCCACAGCCTGTTTCGCCAACGCCCTGTGCAGCTCCGATCCGCCAATGACCATCTTCAATTCACCAAGATGGGCTTTGGCGGCGGCAGCGGCGCTGAGCAGCATTTCCAGAAGGGTGGGTACGCAATGCGTAAAGGTGACGCCCTCAGTCTTGATCAGTCTGACGAGCAATTCCGGACGGTAGCGGCCTGGGTAGACTTGCTTCACGCCGGCAAGCGTCGCCGCCCACGGAAATCCCCAGGCGTGCACATGAAACATCGGCGTCATCGGCATATAGACGTCGTCGCGGGAGAACCGCCCGTGCTTGCCCGCCACGCCGAGGAAGGCCAGTTCGGACAGGCAGTGGAGAACCACCTGCCGATGACTGTAGTAGACTCCTTTGGGCAGGCCCGTTGTGCCGGACGTGTAAAAGGTGGTTGCCTGGGTATTCTCGTCGAAGTCTGGAAAGAGGTAGTCCGGCGATGACGCAGCCAGCAGCTCCTCGTACTCTCCTTCGAATGACAGGCTTCCAGTCTGTGGTACAGAGCGATCCGACATCACGACAAGCTTCTTCACTTTAGACAGCTGCGGCATGAGACCTTGCAGCAGTGGGACAAACTCATCGTTGACCAGAAGCACCGATGAGCCGGCGTCGTTGATCGTGTAGGCGACTTGCTCGGGCGGCAGGCGGACATTCACGGTCTGCAGCACGGCTCCCATCATCGGGACCGCAAAAAACGTTTCGAGAAATCTGTTGCTGTCCCAGTCCAGCACCCCGACTGTATCGCCGGGCCGGACGCCGATTCCTGCAAGCGCGGAGGCCAGGCGACCGACCCGCCTCCTGAGTTCGCGGTAAGTGAAGCGCTTCAAGTCTCGATAGACGATCTCCTGATCGGCGGCCTGGAGAAGCGGGGCATGCCACAAATGCTTGATGATCAGCGGGTATTGATAGGCGGACTTTGCGGCCGCGATGATCCTGCCCGTCATGGCGTTCTCCGTACCCTTTCTCAACCTCGCGGCGCTCGATCTCTACCTCGTCCGGCTTGGGCTTTCCGATCCCACGGAACGAAATCGTTGTCGGATTCGTCCGCACGATCGCTTTGAACGCGCGTGCGGAGCTCAATCAAACCGAGCAGAACCTCGTCCCGCTCCGCCTCCAGTTCCTCGATGGTGCGGGATCCGGCCTCGGCGTGGACGCTGTCGATGAGCTTCTTTTGCACCTCCGGCGTCAGCACCGGCGAGCCGAG
>DAISKM010000333.1:0-4615 GCA_036820945.1 Pseudolabrys sp. | reverse complement strand
TGAACTGCGTCGGCTCGGACTCGAAAGCCGCGCACCTCCTCTTTCTGCCTGACGAATCGTCGGTTTCCCGATCACGTTCCCAAACGGTCGTGGGCGCGTGCAGGCACGAAAATTATGGAGGGTATTATGACCTTGAAGGTCGCGCTATCTGCGTGCATCGTCACGCTTCCGCTCGTCAGCCCGGTTGCCGCGCATCATCCGGGCGGTCCCGGCAATACCGGCGGCGCCGGACCCATCGTCACCATTCCCGCTACAACGCTTGAGCAGGGACATTTTGGGGTGGCAACCTGGTACGAGTTCTCGCGACTCGGTGGATTGGACGATGCGCAGTTGATCCAGGCCGCAAGTAAGCACATTCACGCCCACAGCATCGGAACCATTCAGAGTGCCAGTAGTGCGGTGGCGTATGGGGTGACCGACGACTTTACGCTTGCGCTGCGTTTGCCTTATGTCCTGCGCACAAACATTCGCGAGGGCCACCATGAGCACGTGCACGGCGGCGGCGTCCTCAATACCGTGGACGCACGCGGCGATTCGCGAGGGTTTGGCGATGCGGTCCTGTTGGCGCAGGGACGTTTCCTCAACAACGTGATGACCGGCACGCAGGCCGCCTTCCTGATCGGCGTTAAGGCGCCGACCGGCGTAACCAGCAGACACGACGCGGAAGGGCTGCTATTCGAAGCCGAGTTCCAGCCCGGCTCGGGGTCGTGGGACGGCCTGTTCGGGTTGGCCATGACCCAACGCTTTGGCGCCTGGTCGCTTGATGGAAATGTGCTCTATCAACTGACCAGCACCGGCACGCAGGACACCAATCTCGGCAGCCGCTTTCTGTACAACGCTGCTGTGTCCTACCGGGTGCTTGGGGCGACGAGCGACGCGCATGGCGCGTTCGCTCATGCCGGTCACGAACACAAGCGCAGCGCCAAGCACGACCACAAGAAAGGCACCGCCCACACGCACGTGGAATCGCCAAGCTGGGCTGTCGATCTGGTACTCGAGCTCAACGGTGAGCGGCAAGAGATGCAGAAGATCGCAGGCGTCCAGGACATCAATTCCGGCGGCACGACCGTTCTGATCGCGCCCGGGATCCGGGTGTCGTACGGCTCGGTTTCGGGTTTCGTCTCAGTCGGCCTTCCGGTGGTGAACCAGGTGAACGGTCTGCAATCGAAGACCGATTATCGCGTCATATCAGGCTTAGCTGCGTCATTCTGAGCGTTCGTGTCCGGCGGAGCAAAGATAAGGAGCGAAATTACTTTCAACCCGTATGATTTGAGGAATGCCGTCGAAACCGGCCCTCTTACAAATCAAACGGCAGCTTCAAATGTCCGATTCTAGCCTAAAGCAGACATTGTTTTGCATCGCACATGTCTGCTTTCAGGGGGTAAAGCAGTCATCGCGAATGATGGCTTGGAACGTTGGATCATCACGATTAGCTGCACAAAGATCAATCAACGCGCCATCATAACGCGGCTGTCATCACTTCGATTGCGGCGGGGCCTAAATGAGCCATTGGCGATTAATCGATAGGTTGCCATGAGTTGATCGCCGCTACGCGCATCCCTGTTTGATACACAACTGCAGGGAAACTGGACCTTTTCAAAAACAGGCGTATGCTTCTTGAAAGGTCTCGTTGCGCATTCGAGGGCTGATGTCGCAACCCCGCAATTTTGATCCGTCAAAACCTCCGGTTCGCCCGCGCCGCTGCCCGAAATGTGGCTTGCCGATGCTACGCGCACTTATCGAGCCAACGGATCAGGTCGGCCATTATGAGCAAACCTTTGAATGCCTCGCTTGCTCTTATGTCGAGACCGTAGTTTTGAAACTGCGCTACCATTGATTGGGGTCATGATGCCAACACCAGACCGGGTCGCCGCACAACTGTCCGCTTTCGCTGTAAAGCAGAGGTCGAAGTGAAGATTTTTTGCGTCCGCTTTTGATTCAAAGCGGACAGCTACCGCGACCGCACGGCCAAAGTTCGCTAAAATTAACCATACTCAGAGCAATTTCGGACGGCGTCACAGTGTATCCCCACACCGGTCGTCGATTTTCATCGTTTATTTGAATCAATTCATTATCGCCTTCCTGGAAACGCGGAAACGGGATTTTGCCCGCGCGGAAACGATCGATGAGACCGTTCCTCATTGGCGCTGCGTGTGCAGCCTTGATCGGCTGCAGCTGCCCCTTGCCGCCACGAGGGGTGGTGCAGACGTGCACCTCACAAGGTTGCTATCTCAGAACTGTAGCCACTACACCGATTGAACCAAAGCGAGCGCCATTCAGGCCCGAGCCTGCGACGAAGGCTAAAAAGGTTGCGATAGCGTCGAAAACAGCTCCTGCCAGGCCACCAAACGAGGCGGGGCATATGGAAGAAAAAGCAAATTCCCGAACCAGCATGGAATCCGAGGTCCTGCCGCCTGCACAATCTTCGGCAATACCCGATCCTGCTCCGAAAAACCCAACGAGCCCGGCACTTGGTGAGCCCTCCAAGACGTCCGAGCCTGTTCCGAACAAGACAACGACCGCAATCGGATCGAAAACGGAGGGCCCGGCAACCGGCGAGCCCTCCGAGACGTCCGAGCCTGCTCCGAATAAGACAACGACCACAATCGGATCGAAAACGGAGGGCCCAGCAACTGGCCAGCCCTCCGAGACACCCGATCCTGTTCTGAAAAAGGCAAAGATCACGGTCGCAGCGAAAATGGAGACCCCGGCATCTGCCGAATTCGTGGATGTGAAACGGGCAGTACGAGAGAATATATTCGGTCAACCCTTCGAGGTCATTTGCGGCCACGTCAAAGGCAAAAAGAAGTCGGGGGAAGCCACCGGCGAGAGACCTTTTCTGTATTTCGTGAAGGAGGATGAGGCGTTTATCGTCGGTAGTAATCCAGATTCAATAGCAGCGATTGCGTATCGCGCCCACTGCACCAGCCCAAATTCGCGCCGATAGAGTCCGTCGACAAAAGAGCTGCAGCGACGTCTCTGCAATGTTCTGCCTTCAACGAAAACTGAATTGAGCTTAAGTCGGAAAGTATTCTTCTGCGGGGCCGCCAAGGCTGGTGGGCCGGCGACCCCGCGGACGACAGTGGTAAAACCCGACGGGACGGGCACTATCGCCCAAGGAAGTTTTATCGCAAGGCGCGTCTTAAGCGCAGTTCAGTCGTCTGCTAACCTGAACGATTAATCTTAAGCGCAGCGTCCGTTTTTGGCCCTAGCTGACATTTGTTTTTGCCTCGCGCATGTCCGCTTTCAGGGTCAAGCAGGCATGTCTCTTGCATCGCGAAATGTCCGCTCATGATCCGACGCGGACATCCGCCTTCAGTACAGACCCTTCCGGTATACGCGCGTGAGCCGCTACTATGCCGCTATAGATTGGGGGATCGGCCATGAGACGGCGTGAGTTTATTGCATTTCTTGGCGGCATGGCTGCCATCGGGCCGCTCATAGCACGCGCGGAGGAGAGCCTACACCGCTTAGGTGTGCTCGAGGGTAGTGGTAAGGATGACCCAGTTAATAAAGCGAAGTACATCGCCTTTGAGCAAGCGCTTCACCAATTAGGCTGGACCAACGGCGGCAATCTGCGGATCGATTGTCGCTTTGGCGAAGGCGATCCTAAGGTTATTCGCGAACAAGCCGATGAGTTGGTAGCTCTGAAGCCTGCCGTGATTCTGGTGAGCGGCAGCTCGGCCACGGGACAAATGCTTCGGGCAACCCGCAGCGTGCCGATCGTATTTGCAATCGTGCCCGACCCGGTGGGCTCCGGGTATGTGCAAAGCCTGTCGCAGCCCGGTGGCAACGCTACGGGCTTTATGCAGTTCGAATACAGCTTGAGTGGAAAATGGGTGGAATTGTTAAGACAGCTGGCAACCAATGTCTCGCGGGCGCTCGTTTTGTGGGACCCTAGTATAGCAGCAGGGATCGGTCAGTTTGCAGTCATTCAGTCGGTGGCGCCATCTGCCGGTTTGGATGTAAGGCCGGCCGACGTGCGCGATGTCGCCGAGATCGAACGATCGATGACAACTTTTTCCCGCGTCCCAAATGGTGGTTTGATTGTGACCGGAAGCGCGTGGTCGGTTGTTCACCGTGACCCGATTATCGCGCTTGCGACCCAACATAAATTGCCAGCTGTATATCCCAATCGCGAGTTTGTGGTGAGTGGAGGCTTGTGCTCTTACGGGGCCGATTTCATTGACCAGTACCGGCGCGCTGCCGGGTACGTTGATCGCATCCTTAAGGGCGAGAAACCGGCTGACCTTCCGGTGCAGGCGCCGACCAAGTACGAATTGGTGATCAATCTCAAAACGGCAAAAGCACTCGGCCTTACCGTGCCGACAACGCTGCTCGCCAGCGCCAACGAGGTGATCGAATAAGTGGTCCGCTTTTCATTTCCTCATTGTGATTCTGAAAGCGGGCCCTCGCGCCCGGCTCCTTCCAGTGTGCTAGTTTGAGCCGGTTCGGTGCCTTGTCTCCAGCCTCGGAGGCCATCGATGAGACGGCGCGAGTTCATTACACTTCTCGGCGGCGCGGCGGCTTGGCCGCTTGCGGCGCGTGCCAGCAGCCGGCGATGCCGGTGGTCGGATTTATAAATTCCGCTTCTGCCCAGAGTTACAAGCGCCAA
>DAISKM010000332.1:2958-4617 GCA_036820945.1 Pseudolabrys sp. | reverse complement strand
CACAATGCGCTGACCTGGGAATCCTTCTGGGCCAGCGTCATGGGAACGGTTCGCGTCAACTGCATGATCATGCTGATCCTGGCGGGCGCGTCCTACATGTCAACGTCGATGGCGTACACGGGCATTCCGGCGGCGCTGGCGAGCTGGGTCGACAGCTTCCATCTGAGCCCCTACGCGCTGATTGCCGCGCTCACGGTGATGTACATCGTGCTCGGCACTGCCCTTGACGGTATTTCAATGATCGTGCTCACCACGGCGATTGTGGTTCCCATGATCAAGCAGGCCGGCTTCGACCTCGTCTGGTTCGGCATATTTGTCGTCCTTGTGGTGGAAATGGCGGAGGTGTCGCCCCCCGTGGGTTTCAATCTGTTCGTGCTTCAAACAATGAGCGGAAAGGATTCGAACACCGTGGCGCGGGCGTCGTTGCCATTTTTCTTCCTGCTTGTTGTGGCGGTAGCGATTATCACGGCGTTTCCTGATATCGTAATGGTGCTACCGCGCTTGGCTTTTCCTGGGTAACTCGTGACAAAGAGGCGTTCCATGATCGTGCTCAGAAGTTTCGTTCTTGTTGCAGCCACAGTCGCCGTGATGGTATCGCAACCGGCTTCAGCCCAGACCAAATGGAATTTACCGGCCGCGTATCCGCTGGATAATCCGCACAGTGAAAACCTTGCGCTGTTTGCCAAAGATGTAGCCGCTGCAACCGACAACAAGTTACAGATCACCGTTCATGCCGGCGCTTCGCTTTTCAAAGCGCCGGAAATAAAGCGTGCGGTGCAGACAGGACAGGCGCAGATCGGCGAAGTGCTGCTCTCCTTGCACGAGAATGAAGATCCCATTTACGGCATCGATGTCATTCCGTTCCTTGCCACCAGCTATCCGGAATCGATGAAGCTGTGGCAGTCCTCGAAAGCCGCGATCGAGAAGAAGCTCGCATCGCAAGGTCTGATGCTGTTGTTTGCCGTCCCCTGGGCGCCCCAGGGCATCTATGCGAAAAAGGATCTGAGCTCCGTCGACGACATGAAGGGACTGAAGTGGCGCGCATACAATGTCGGCACCGCGCGTATCGGAGAGCTGGTTGGCGCGCAGGTTGTGACCGTGCAGGCGGCCGAACTGCCGCAAGCTCTTGCAACAGGTGTCGTGAATTCCTTCATTACCTCGGCGGCGACCGGCTACGACAGCAAAGCCTGGGAGTCGATGACGCATTTCTACGACACGCAGGCATGGATCCCGAAGAACGTGACTTTCGTGAACAAAGCGGCATTCGATGCGCTCGATAAGCCGACGCAGGCGGCGTTGCTTAAGGCTGCGGCCGCAGCCGAAACGCGGGGCTGGACGATGTGGCAGGACAAGTCCGGCTGGTATCTCGAGCAACTTAAATCGCACGGCATGAAGGTGCAGCCGCCGTGCGACACGCTGAAATCGGGCCTGAAGAAAGTCGGCGACCAACTCACTGCCGACTGGTTGAAGAAGGCCGGTGCCGACGGCGAAGCGGTCATCGCAGCGTACAAGAAGTAGGCTTGCTCGAAGGGGCGTTCGATGAAAAGGGCGATCAATGTCCTTGTTTCGGCTTGCGCCCTCGTGAGCCTGCTGGGTGCTGCCTCCGCTCAAACGCAATGGGATTTGCCGACCAACTATGGGGCAAGTGCCTTTCACACC
>DAISKM010000332.1:0-2948 GCA_036820945.1 Pseudolabrys sp. | reverse complement strand
GTAGAAAAGGCGACGGGTGGCTCGCTGAAGATCATCGTCCATCCCGGCGGCGAAATGATCAAGCACGCCGAGATCAAGCGAGCAGTCAGCGATGGGAAAGCTGCGGCAGGCGAGGTCCTGATATCGCTCGCCGCCGGCGAAGCGCCTGTCTATGGCGTCGATTCGATCCCATTCCTTGCCACCGGATATGACGGCGCGCGCAAGCTGTATGAAGCGCAAAGGCCTTACCTGGAAAGACAGCTTGCGAAAGAAGGTTTGGTGCTTTTGTTTTCGGTTCCCTGGCCGCCCCAGGGCGTCTATGCGAAACGTGAAATTCAATCGATTGGAGATCTGCAGGGACTGAAATTCCGCACTTACAACGCAATGACCAAGCGGATTGCGGAACTGGCAGGCGCGCAGCCTACGCAAATTGAAGTCCCCGATCTTCCCGCAGCCTTCGCATTGGGCCGGGTCGATATCATGATCACCTCGGCATCAAGCGGCGTGCAGTCGAAAGCCGAACAATATCTGACGCACTACGTCGACACGCAGGCCTGGGTGCCGCGCAACATGGTGTTTGCCAACAAGGCCGCGATTGACCGACTCTCCGTTGCAGAAAAAAAGGCGCTGACAGAAGCGGCAAGCGCGGCAGAAGACCGTGGCTGGAAGCTGTCGATCGAGGAAATGACGGTAAAAACCAAGGCGCTCAAGGACGCTGGAATCATGGTGCTTTCACCAAGTCCGGAACTTCAGGCCGGCCTGGCGAAGATTGGCGGCGTGATCGCGAATGAGTGGGCAACGGCCGCGGGCGCAGACGGCGAAGCGATGCTCGCCGCATACAGGAAGTGACGAACCAATTCGCTCGGGCTGCGCGTGCCCGTTCAAAAGCACAAAAAGATATTTGCGGATTCTAAAAAGTTTATCGTGCGTGTGGCAAAGAAGAAGCGCCGCCGCTGTCACATCCATGTCGCTTAAAACCAAATCGATCCATTAATTGTCGCTTACGGCATACTTTCACGCACTGTCCGCCGCTTTTTCTAGACTGATGCTTTGGCCACCGTCTATATGCGCGGCGGCAACATCAACACTGCAAAAAAAATTGAGAGGAAAGTTCGATGCAACGGATATTGATTCTGTTGTGGCTTGGCTTGGGGTTGACCGGAACTGCTGGCGCGCAGGAATTTCCGTCCAGACCGGTGATCATCGTCGTGCCCTTCTCGGCCGGCGGTCCTGCTGATATCGTTGCGCGTACTCTCGCGCAGAGCATGAGTAAAGTTCTCGATCAGCAATTCATCGTCGACAACACCGTCGGCGCAGGCAGCACCCTCGGCGCGGCGAAAGTCGCGGGCTCGCCCCCCGACGGATATTCAATTTTACTGACGCACATCAGTCATGTCGCCAACGTCGCGTTCTATCAGAATTTGCGCTACGACCCGGTGAAGGATTTTGAGCCAATCGGGCTGGTTGCCGAGTCGCCGATGGCATTCGTCGCGCGCAAGGATTTTCCTGCAAGGGATTTCAAGGAATTCGTCGCTCACCTGAAAGCCAACAAAGAGAAGATGACATACGGATTTGCCGGGATCGGCTCGGCATCGCATCTGTGCAGCTTGCTTTTCTTTCATGCCATCGACACGACCGTGAACGGCGCGCCCTACAAAGGCACCGCACCTGCTCTCAACGACTTGATGGGCGGCCATCTTGATTTCATGTGCGACCAGACCCTCAACATTCTGCAGCCGTCGATGAGCGGATTGATAAAGGCTTATGCCGCTACGACGCCCCAGCGGCTTGGGGTGGCGCCCGATCTGCCGACGATTGCCGAGTCCGGGCTGCCGGATTTTCAGATGGTTGTCTGGTACGCGATGTATGCGCCGAAGGGGACGCCGGCGGCTGTGGTCGAGAAGCTTTCCGCGGCACTGCAAAAGTCGCTGGATGATCCGGACGTGAAAGATCGGCTGGCGCGATCTGGCGCCGAGACGGTCGCGCCGGAGCGTGCGCGCCCCGACGTGCTGCGCGCCTATCTCAAATCCGAAATCGACAAGTGGGTGCCGATCATCAAGAAAGCGGGCGTGCAGGCCCAGTAAATTGGCGGGGGCCCGGCAGTTTTCCCGCCGAGCCCCCTTACGACGTATCAGCCGGCCTGTAAGCCGGGTTCTGTATGGCCCGCGGCACGAGCCGCGGACGTAACGGCCATTCCTCTTGCACGCCGGTTGCCCGGCGCTTCAAGCAACCTACCCGAACGGCTGATCCGGACTGATCTGGGATTGCTCCCGCGCCGTTCCTATTCGGTCTTGCTCCCGGTGGGGTTTGCCGTGCCGCTTCCGTTGCCGGAAGCGCGGTGCGCTCTTACCGCACCGTTTCACCCTTGCCGCGGCTAGAACGCAACGCGCCGAGGCGGTCTGCTCTCTGTTGCACTGTCCCTGGGGTTTTATCCCCGCCGGACGTTATCCGGCACCGTTTGCCCGTGGAGCCCGGACTTTCCTCCCCGGCCGCCTTTCGGCATTGGCGCGGAGCGGCCGTCCGGCCGACTGACGAGACTAGGAATGGGGATGCCAGTGCGACCCGTCAAGCCTCCCTCGCTGGCAGGCTTAAGAAACCTGCACCAACTACGATGCAGGAGGCTAGCCAATCGGTGCTGGACGCGTCTCAATCAGCGCGCGCAGCGTCAGGAGAGTGGAAGCATCGGCAATTCCGTCAACGCGCGCCTGCCGAAAATGCCGCTGAAATGCGGTAACCACCTTGCCCGTGGCATCGTCATAGTGGCCCGTATCTGCAATTCCGTAGCCGTAGGAGCGCAGGCTGCGTTGCATCCGGATCACCGCTTCCCCGCGGTCGCCAGGTCGCAGGCTGGTTCCCTCGAGGTCGAGCGGGGCCGCACGCACCCAGTGTCCAACTCCGGATTCACTCAGAAGACCCCATGGAAATTTCTCGCCGGGGTCCTCCTTTCGCCCGGGGGCCACATCCGAATG
>DAISKM010000331.1:0-4636 GCA_036820945.1 Pseudolabrys sp. | reverse complement strand
AGTGATCATTCTGCCTGTGATCCGCATCGAGCGTGGTTCGGATGGATCGAACGGCTTTGAACCTGATACCGGCAATAGTGCGGGCCGCCGCCGGCGCCGTCGTGCAGCGCGTTAAGCAAAATCCGCGTCAACGATTCCGATGAATGTTCCGGGGCTGCCGTTGAGTCGCATCCACATTAGGCGGCACATATTTCTGCTCGCCGCCTTTGGGCTGATTTCCGGTTGTGCCAATAGCGACTTCGGCCGGGTCAATCAAACACTAGTAACAGATGGCATCCACGACTGGATCGGTCGCGATGCGCCTCCAGCCAAAAGCAAACCATCAACCTTCGAATACACTGATGACGAACGCGCACTGCGCGACAATGCTTATCCCCTGATCGAGCCACCCTACGACCGTCAACAATGGTATTCCGTCGCGGGCGAATATGGGCTGATCAAATTCGATCTGGCAGATTATCGGAAGTATTTCGATCGTTTAATGGAGGAGTGTCGCCGATCGCCGTCTGCAGTATATGCGCGGCTCATTGACGACATTCGCAACGATACCACGCGTCTTTCGCAATTTTTCGAAACTGCCGGACGCGTCATCGACATCGATCAGAAACGCCAGAAGAGTCTGGCTTATGTTTCACCGCTGAACAAGGCAGAGCGGGCAAATGCCCTGCGTCGTGTCCGGGAGAACATTAACGTCCTGGATATCGTTCGCATAAGCCTCGCGAACCGGGTGGCGTCATATCGGTTCGCACTTGAGCACCTGGTGATTATGACTCCTCAGATTCAGGCGGTCGACGCTGAACGTCTGCTCAACCAATTGCAGGTTCAGATTTCCAGGTACGACATGCTGCCGCCAACATGGGCGCGCGAGCCGAGTCTCGCGTCGGCTCGCTAACGCCGTTACTTGCGCGGGCGCGCAGGCTCGAGCGGTCGTGCCGGCGGGCGCGGAGGCTCAGGCTGCTGAGTCGAACATTTTGAAGCAGCCACAGTACTTTCTGCAACGCGCATCAGGCCAGGCTCGGGTGCCAATGCGCGGATCGCGATCAGCCCGGTCAATGTCGGCGACTCTACAATCAACCGGTCGGCCGCAGTGACTTCCTCGTCTTCCGGCACCTGGTCATGCTGGGCCGTCGTCATCAGGTCGAGCTCGATGATCCGGCGGCCGGCTGCGCGGTCATTGATTGCGTAATAGGCGACGTCATAGCGTGTGTAAAACGACACAGACGTATATCCCGAACTCACCGGTACAGTAAGCTTTAAAGGCCCCTGCGAAAGATCGTAACGGCACACCGCGCTGGCAAAGGCGGGATCCATGAACGGCATCACGGCTTTCTCGGGCGTGGGCGCAGGCAGGGCGACGACGGTGTTGACCGGCGCAATGAGGCTGAGCCGTGCATAGGCATCTTGCGTTGCCGTACGTGGAAGTATGATGACGGTCGCAAGGTGGACGATTCCGCCGAGCAAAACGCCGCCCAAAATCAGGAGCGCCCAACGAACGATCATGGGCAACTCCTTATCGCGACCTCTGGCATCGGGACCTCACGACCAGCTTTTGTCGAAACTCCCACCGCCGTGTCGTAGAGGCGTAACACAAGTTCGTAGCGCTCAACGCCGCCGGTCGGCAACCAGTTGCCGGGATTGGCCCGGGGCGCTACGACGATGTCGAAGCTGCCATCGGAGCGTCGAACGATTTCCTGGCTGGTGAAGCCGTAGCGATTTGTCGAATTAGCGACCAGCGCCCCATCGGGGTTATAGAGCGTCAACGTCCAGAAGCGCGCGGTCGGCGTAATACCGGAGACAACGACTTCGCAGCGACCGTCAAGAGCCTTGCCGTCGTCGTCGGAACTCAGCGTGAACGATACGCCGTCGCCCATCGCAGTAGGCAGCCGTCCGGTGCGCGCGATCGATGCGCGCACGTACGGATCGGCATCGGTTGTTCCGCTTTTGGGCCAGGCGGTCCAGCTTTCAATTGACAAACCGCCAAAGGCAGTCCCGTGGGTCAGCGAGTAGTAGGTCAAGCCCAATCCGACCCAGGCGGCCACGGCAAGACCAAACAGTGTTCCGAGAAGCAGTCGCACGAGCGATCCGTTAGGTAAAAAACATATCTGTCTGAGGATACGCCAGTCTGCGACGCCAATCAGTTACGATTTCCGAACGGACGACCTTCCAATGACGAGGCAAGAGCGCCTCCACGCGGCGCCTCAGCCTGCCTGCCTTTGACAGTTGAAACCGTTGAAGGTACCGGCCCCAGCGCACGATTGGCATCGTCCAACAGGCGCTCCACGCGCACGAGGATATCGGCGCCGCGCTTGGTCAAAAGTGCAGGGCGGGGAGGCGGCGCGGGCTCGCTCGATTTCGATTTCGTTTCAGCCACGGCGGGCTGCTGACGGACCTGCGGTGCCCCAAGGCCCGGAAGCTGTTTGACCTCAATTCCCTGGTGCGCATAAGCCATGATCTTGTGCCAAGTCATCGCAGGCAGCGAGCCGCCGGTCATGCGATTCATAACCTGATAGTCGTCATTGCCGAACCAGACGCCGCAGACGAAATTGCCCGTATAACCCATAAACCAGGCATCGCGGTACGCATTGGTCGTGCCGGTTTTTCCGGCAGCCGCAACCCCGTCCAGGCGGGCACGGCGGCCCGTGCCGTTCTCGACTACGTTGTTCATCATCTTGATCATGTCGGCGGCGACGCCGGCCGGCATGACCTGCCGCGGCTTAGGCCCATCGCGGTCGAAGCGCCAGACGAGGTCTCCGGCCCCGGTCCGGACTTCGAGGATCGCGTGCGGCGTTACAGCTTTGCCCAAATTGGGGAAGGCGGCATAGGCGGCGGTGTGATCCAGCACCGTGACTTCGTCCGCGCCGATTGGCAGCGATGGTGTATCCGGCAACGGCGTGCGCAGTCCCATCTCGTGGGCGAGCTTGACGATCTTTCCTCGCCCGACCTTCGCATTCCCGTTGCCGATCGAGATCGACAGCTTCACCGCGATGGTGTTGATCGACTGTGTGAGCGCTTGTTGCAGGGTCATCGAGCCCGCGTAGCCATGGCTGTAGTTTTGTGGACACCAGTTGCCAATGCAGACCGGTCCGTCGACCACGATCGATGTCGGCTTCATGCCGTTCATGAGCGCGGCCGCGTAGACGTAGGGCTTGAACGAAGAACCGGGCTGGCGCATCGCATCCGTCGCGCGATTGAATTGGCTCGCGCCATAGTCGCGGCCGCCAACTAGCGCACGCACTGCGCCATCGACGTCCATTAGTACCGCGGCAGACTGTTTCGCGTGGTATTCCTGGCCATATTGCCGCAGCGATGACTCGACAGCCGCATCGGCATTGTTCTGTAGGCTGGTGTCGAGGGCGGTGCGCACCACGAAAACGCGCTCGGTCATCGATTTTGGAAAAGTGTCGACCAGCTTCCGCATTTCGTCGAAGGCCCAGTCAAGGTAGTAATTTGGCGCGCGGTCGTCTCGGCGGTCGACGGGCGTTGCAGGGTGGCGCCGGGCGCCGAAGACCTGTCCTTCGGTCATCATGTTGGCCTCGACGAGGTTGTCGAGCACAACGTTGGCGCGTGCGCGCGCCGCCGGCAGATTGATGTGGGGTGCAAACTTGGTCGGCGCCTTGAATAGGCCGGCGAGCATTGCGGCCTCTGCGAGGTTCACGTCCCGCGCCGACTTGTTAAAGTAGTATTGCGCGGCGGCGTCGACGCCGAACGCGCCGCCGCCCATGTAAGCGCGGTCGAGGTAAAGCTTGAGAATCTCGTTTTTTGTCAGCCGCGCTTCAAGCCACATGGCGAGAAATGCTTCCTTGACTTTGCGCTCAATGGTTCTCTCGTTGTTGAGGAACAGGTTCTTCGCGAGCTGCTGGGTAATGGAAGAGCCGCCCTGCACGACGCCACCGGCGCGCGTATTGGCCACCAGTGCTCGTGCCGTGCCCGGAAGATCGATCCCGAAGTGTTCGTAAAAGCGCCGATCCTCTGTGGAGAGCACGGCCTTGATCAAATGATCGGGAAACTGGTCAAGCGGTATCGCATCATTATGTTTGATGCCGCGCGAGCCGACCTCATTGCCGTACCGGTCAAGGAAAGTCACCGCCAACTCGGATTTCTTCAACCAATCGTCATCGGACGTCTCGCGGAACGCGGGCACCGCCAGTGCCAACATCACCACGAGTCCGACAGTGCCGAGGGTAGCCCCCTCGGATACCAGCTCATTGAGCCCGCGCCGCCAGCCGGACACGTGGAAACGGTCCATGAAGGTGGAAAAGCGCTCATAACTTTCACGCAGGCCGGACGCGCTGCGGAACACGCTGAAGTCAACCCATGCGTCCAGCCCGAGCAGGAATCGTTTGATGCTGGGCTTCCAATCCTCGGGAAATAGGTCGCGCAAGGTTTTGCCGCTCGTGGAATTGAGTCCGGGAAGGACGGATACATGAATATTAGCCGATCGGCCAACCCACAGCCAATGCTGCGGTTCCCCCCGGCTGTGGCCAAGGTGAATGAAAATTGCGGTTAAAAATGGCCCAGGGTAGACGTTTCCCACTCCTTTGGCTCCGCATGGAGGCGCTTTTTTCCAGCAGGCCCCTTTTTAGACCTCTTCTTGTGGCAGAAGTTGAAGAACCTCTTGCGGTAGGAGAGGTTGAAG
>DAISKM010000330.1:0-4638 GCA_036820945.1 Pseudolabrys sp. | reverse complement strand
GCCATCCACGTTTTTTTGCGCTCGAGAGTTTTCAGGGCGTGGATGCCCGGCACAGGGGCCGGGCATGACAATCTGAAGTTTGTATGGACGTAACAAGCATGACCATCGCTCTGCCTGCATCATCCCCGCGCCGTGCCTTCGGCTTCGATCTGTCGAAGCCGGTGCTGGTGGCATTCGCCGTAATCCTGTTTGCGCTTATCGCAATGCCATTGTCGTGGCTGATGTTCTACGCCTTCAGGAGCAAGGGCGGCGGGTTCACGCTCGACAACTTCCATCGGTTGGTGAGCGACGCTGCGTATCTTGACCCGCTGCTGACCACCTTCGCCCTCGCAACGTTGTCCGCGCTCATCTGCTGTGCGGTGGCGGCGCCGATGGGATGGCTGGTGGCCCGCACGGATATGCCGCTGCGCCGTACAGTGCGACTCCTGGTGACTGCGTCATTTGTCACGCCGCCGTTCCTCGGCGCCATAGCCTGGGAACTTCTGGCCGCGCCGAACAGTGGCCTTCTCAATCAGCTTTATCGCGAACTCACCGGCGCGGGGCAGGAGTTTCACCTGCTCAATATCTACAGCTTCGCGGGCCTCGTTTTCGTCATCAGCTGCTACACGTTTCCTTACGTGTTTGTGCTGGTTGCCAATTCGCTCGACCGCACGCCCGGTGACCTCGAGGATGCGTCCGCCATTCTTGGCGGCAAGGCGTGGGATACCGCGCGCCGTATCACCATTCCACTGGCGTTGCCATCGATGCTGGCGGGCGCCCTCGTTGCTTTTCTGCAGGCAATGACGTTATTCGGCTCGCCGGCAATTCTGGCGATGCCGGCCGGGTTCCACACGATGACCACCAAAATCTGGAGCCTGTTCCAGTTTCCGCCCCAGCCGGAGCTCGCCGCGGCTGCCTCGCTGCCGCTTCTCATTCTTACAGTGATCCTGCTGCGCGCCGAGCACATGGTGCTTGGCCGTCGCGGCTATTCGGTCGTTGGCGCCAAGAACAGCGAGCCGCGCATTGTGCGGCTCGGACGCTGGCGGTGGGTCATGCTAAGCGCTGCGATGCTCGTGCTGATGTGCCCGGTGTTCTTGCCTTACTTTGCGCTGCTCAATGCATCCTTCTCCAAGGTGGCCTCGCACCTGGTCTGGTTCAACAATTTCACCTTGCACAACCTCCACTTCGTCTTTTTCGAGCTGTCGGCGACAAAGCTCGCGCTGTGGAATACGTTCATCCTCGGCACGCTGGCGGCAACTGCCGGTACCCTGCTCGCGCTGGTGATTGCCTACGTGCACGTGCGCCAGGCGGTCACCGGCTATCGCGTCCTTGGCTTTCTCGCTACCGCGCCGGTGGCGATCCCCGGCATCGTGCTTGGCGTCGGGTTGTTTTTTACCTACACGCGTCCACCCTTCGTGCTGTACGGGACATTGTGGATCCTGCTGATTGCGTTCGTAACGCTGAACATGCCGGCGGCCTACCAGCAGCTTCAATCGGCGTTCAAGGCCGTGCATCCGGAACTCGAGGATGCAAGCCGCATCCTGGGGGCAACGCGGTTGCGCGCGCTTTGGCAGATCACCGCGCCGCTGCTGCGCACCAGCGTGATCGCCACCTGGTGCTTCATATTCGTCGGGGTCATTCGCGAATTGTCGGCCGCGGTCATGCTTTTCACCTCGGAGACGAAAGTGCTGTCGGTGTTGATTTTTGACCTCAACGAAAGCGGCGATCTTGCCGCGATTGCTGTGCTGGGGCTGCTTATGCTGGTGATTACGTTTGCCATCGTGGCGCTTGCCAATACCCTGAAATTCGGTGGCGCGCGGCGGCTCGCCGCGGCGTCCTGATGGAAAAGGCATCGTGAGCGTCCGATTGTCCAAGACATCCGTCGCCGAGCAGCTCGCTGCGTCGATTGCCGCGCTGCGTCCCGACAATCTGCCCCCGGCCGTGCGTCGAAAATGCGAGGATCTGCTGATCGATGTGGCCGGACTATGCGTCACGGCCCGCAATGAGGATTACATCAAAAGCGCGCTCGCCGGCTGCGATGACGACGGGCCGTGCACGGCTATCGGCCACGCGCGCACGTTCAGCACCGCGGCCGCGGCGTTCATCAACGGCACTGCGGCGCACGGCGAGGATTTCGACGATACGTTTGAAGGCGGGCCGGTTCACGCCGGCGCAGTGATCGTGCCGGCCGTGCTGGCGGCTTGCGAGCGTCATAAGCCGGAAGGCCGCTCTGCATTGCTGGGCGTCGCCGTCGGCACGGAAGTCATGTGTCGTCTGAGCACCGTCGTGCCCAAGGCGGTACACAAGGCCGGCTTCCATCCCACCGCGATCTTCGGCGCCATGGGCGCCGCGGCGGGGGTGGCTGCCGCACTTGGATCAAACGCGAGGCAGATCGTCGACGCGCTTGGCATTGCCGCGAGTATGGCGTCAGGGATCATCGAGTATCTGGCCGAAGGCGCGTGGACCAAGCGGCTGCATCCCGGCTGGGCGGCGCAGTCGGGCATCCGCGCAGCACTGCTTGCGCGCGCGGGGTTTGTCGGCCCACGCACGGTGTTCGAGGGCGTGCATGGCCTGTTTCACGGTTTTGCGCACACGACGCAGGGAAACTACAACGCGCTGACCGACAATTTCGGCGCGCGTTGGGTAACCGAGACGCTCGCATTCAAGCCCTATCCGTGCGGGACCATGGCGCACCCCTACATTGACTGCGCCAGGCGGCTCGCCGGCCGCGGCATCAAGGCGGGCGACGTCAGGGAGCTGACCTGCGAAGTGGCGGAAGGCACCGTCCACCGTTTATGGGAACCGCTCGCCGCCAAGCAGCATCCGCCCAACGGCTATGCCGCCAAGTTCTCGACACCGTTCCTGATCGCAACCGGTTTCGTCAGAGGCGGCGTCGGTCTCGACGCATTCACCGAGGCCGCAGTGCAGGACAAGGACGTGCTCGCGCTCGCTTCCAAAGTACGCTACGCGATCGATCCCGATAATCCTTATCCCGACAATTTCACCGGCCACATCCGTGCGGTGCTCAACGACGGCCGTGTCGTCGAGGAGCGTCAGCCGCATTTCCGCGGCGGCGCGCACGAGCCGCTCACGCAGGCCGACATCGAGGAAAAATTTGCACTCAACGTACGCCATGGCGGTTGGGATGACCAGCGCGCGAAGTCCGCACTGGCACTGTTGGCAAAGCTTTATGACGGGAAGATCGATTTGGCTCCATTGCGTGGGTAGCAATCCGTCGTGCCCGACTTTATGCCGGGCCAAGCCCGGCCATGATGGATAAAGAGGCTCGTGCACCTGGCGATGCGATTGGAGATAGCGATGAGTGAAAAAGAACTTTCCGGCAAGGTCGCCATCGTGACCGGTGCGGGACGCAATATCGGGCGCGCCATCGCGCTTGCGCTCGGACATGCTGGTGCTGCGGTCGTTCTGAACGTGCGGTCCAACAAGAGCGAAGCCGACAGCGTCGTGCGGGAAATCGAAGCCGCCGGCGGCAGAGCGTTCAGCATCGTCGGCGACGTCGCCGATGAAAAGACCGCGAGCGCGCTTGCCGATGCTGCACTCAAGCGCTTTGGTCGCATCGATATTCTGGTGAACAATGCGGCGCTTCGGCGCGAAAAGCCCATTACCGAAATGAATTACGCCGAATGGCGCGAAGTGATGGGCGTCATTCTCGATGGGGCCTTCCGCTGTGTGCATGCGTGTTTGCCGGCCATGCGAAAAAACGGCGGCACCATCATCAACATCGGCGGCATGAGCGCGCATATCGGCTCGAAGGACCGCGCTCACGTGATGACCGCCAAGACGGGGCTGGTCGGCTTCACGCGCGCGCTTGCGCATGACCTTGCGGCGGAGAAAATCACCGCCAATTGCGTCGTGCCCGGTGCGATCGACACGACGCGGCCCGCATCGTCGCAAACGCCGGCACATAATCTCACGCATGGCACGATCACGGGCGAGCGCGGAAAACCCGACGATGTCGCAGCCATGGTGCGCTTCCTGTGCGGGCCCGGTGGCCGTTATGTCAACGGCCAGACCATCCATGTCAGCGGCGGTGGGTACCTCGGATCTTGAGAGCGGCAGCCTTGCCGCCCTGCCCGGACAGATCGATATGACCTGTCGTGACGCAGGGTGGCCGCACGGCAGCGAAAGTGCTAATCCAACTGCCGTTCCCGCGTAGAAACGAGGTTCCTATGTATTCCGAGCTGGGTCTTTACATCGACGGCAAGTGGCTCAACGGCGAAGGCCGCAAGGGCGAGGACGTGATCAATCCGGCGACCGGCAAGGTGCTGGCGCATCTGCCGCACGCGAGCAGAGCCGATCTCGACGCAGCGCTGGCCGCCGCCGAAAAAGGCTTTGCTGTGTGGAAGGCGACCTCGGCCTATGACCGGGGAAAGATCATGCGCAAGGCCGCGGATCTGCTGCGCGAGCGTCACGACCATGTTTCGAAGGTGATGACCCAGGAACAGGGCAAGGTCTATGTCGAGGCGCGCGCCGAAGTGTTGACCAGCGCCGATATCATCGACTGGTATGCCGAGGAAGGCCGCCGCACCTATGGGCGGGTGATCCCTGGCCGGCAAAAGGGCGTGCGTCAGATCGTTGTTCAGGAGCCGGTCGGGATTGTCGCGGCGTTCACGCCGTGGAATTTCCCGACGCTGACCC
>DAISKM010000329.1:0-4683 GCA_036820945.1 Pseudolabrys sp. | reverse complement strand
TCATCCGAATATGGAATTGTGGCGCCGACGGCCGCGCACATTGTTGCAAGTCCCGCTCCACCGAGAAATCCGCGCCGACTCGGCCCGGTCTCTCGTCCGAAGACGAGAGCATCGGCTCTTTCGGGATCGTCGCGGTAAAGCTCCTCGATAGTACGTTCCCTATGCCCGGTCATGGCCGTCTCCCTCAACGTGGCGCTTCGCTAGAGAATTCTTCTGTTCGGAGGCCCTCGCATAGGACCAATGTTTCTTTTCAGGCTAGCGCCCGGTCCGGAAAAGGTCGAGGGTATTTGGCAACGTCCGCCACCACGCGCACCGCATGAGGATCTTTTCTTGGCCGATCTTGGCGATGGGCTTCGCTCACAAAGATGAATCTCAGGTCGCGGCTCGCCCCGACGACGCGGGCCTAAGGCAAATTTGTTGGCTCACTGAACCGGAATCAGGATAGCTAGTGTCAATGGCTGGTCGTCCGGGGCGTCGAGCGCCTGTTTACGAAAAAATATCGAGTATTTGGCCTGTTGCGTGAAACGGAACCCGGCTACACTGCGTTGCGATACTAGGCAAAAGGATCGAGGATTCCATGCGGATTAAAGCTGTCGGTGCAGCGTTCGTTCTGGTCGGAGCCTTGGCCTTGCCGGCTGGGCCGTCGGATGCCCAGACCAACCAGACCAAAAAAAAGCAAACGGTGGTCTACAATCGCGACCGCACCATTCAGATCAGCCGCGACGAAGATGGTCGCACGCGGACCCGCATCATCATTCAGAGACGCTCGTTCCTCGATCCCGGGACCGAAAGTCTGCCGGGCGACAACGTGCGCAATACCGGCTATATCGAGAATCCAAACCAACGCGCCGGAAGCGTGATCGATAATACGTCGGCAGGCCTCCTCAACACGCAATCGGCGCTTCCAGGGCCCTGGACCCTGCCGAGCAGGAATAATCCCTGGCTCGGATACTGAAACAAGAACGCGGCCACAGGCCGCGTTTTTCGTTCCGGATTTGGATTTGCCGATCGCCTAGGCAGCAAATCGCTCGAGTTCAGCCAGAATTGCCGAACCCATTTCAGAAGTTGTCACGACCTTAGTGCCCTCCGACTGGATGTCGGCGGTGCGCAGGCCCTTGGCGAGAGCGGCGGAAATAGCCTGATCGATCCAGTCGGCCTGCTTCCCGAGATTGAATGAATATCGCAACGCCATCCCGAAGGAAGCAATCATCGCGATCGGATTGGCGATGCCTTTTCCTGCGATGTCAGGCGCCGAACCATGGACCGGCTCATAGAGTGCCTTGCGCTTGCGAGTCTTGGGATCGACCTCCCCCAAGGATGCCGACGGCAACATCCCGAGCGAGCCGGTCAAGGTAGCGGCAATATCGGACAGCACGTCACCGAAGAGGTTGTCGGTGACGATCACATCGAATTGCTTGGGCCAGCGCACCAGCTGCATGCCGCCGGCATCGGCCAGCATGTGCTCGAGCTGCACGTCCTTGAACTCGCGCGCGTGCATCTGCGTCATCACCTCGTTCCACAGCACGCCCGTTTTCATGACGTTGCGCTTTTCCATCGAGGTGACCTTGTTTCGCCGCTTGCGGGCAAGCTCGCAGGCCACGCGGCCGATGCGCTCGATCTCGTAGGTGTCGTAAACCTGCGTATCGATCGCGCGCTTCTGCCCATTACCGAGGTCGGTGATCGTCTTCGGCTCCCCGAAATAGACGCCTCCCGTCAGTTCCCGCAAAATGATGATATCGAGGCCTTCGACGACTTCGCATTTCAGGGAAGACGAATCTGCCAGCGCGGGATAAACGATTGCCGGGCGGATATTGGCAAACAGCGCGAGGTCCTTGCGCAGCCGAAGCAACCCGGCCTCGGGCCGCACGTCGTAAGGCACCTTGTCCCATTTCGGTCCACCAACCGCACCGAAGATCACCGCGTCGGCGGATTTCGCTTTCTCCACGGTGGCATCGGTGATTGCGGTCCCATGCGCGTCGTAACAACAGCCCCCGACCAGCGCCTCTTCGGTGTTGAACCTCTCGGGGCCCTTTTCGTTGAAGAAATCGATGATGCGCCGCGCCTCGGCCATGACTTCGGGGCCGATACCGTCGCCGGGGAGAAGCAGGAGATTATGGGTCGCCATACGCCTCACCTCGCAGGAATTTGCTGCGCGGATTGCTAAAGCCTCGATGCAGGCTTGGCAACCGCCATGCATGAGCCGACACTGGACCAGTACGCCAATTGAGGAGAACTCGTGTCACCGGCCAAGCCCAAAGTTGTGATCATTGGGGCCGGCTTCGGCGGGCTTGAAGCAGCCAAGGCGCTCAAGCGTGCAACAGCCGATGTAATCGTCATCGATCGGCACAATCACCACTGTTTTCAGCCGCTGCTTTATCAAGTGGCAACCGCGGCGTTGTCGCCGGCTGATATTGCCTGGCCGATCCGCCACATCCTGCGCCCGCAGCGTAATGCCACTGTGCTGATGGAGGAAGTACAGGGCATTGATCCCGAAAAGAAAGTTCTTCATACGCAATACGGTGAAATAGCCTATGACTACCTGATCATCGCGACGGGCGCGACGCATTCCTATTTCGGTCACGACGAATGGTCGAAATTTGCGCCGGGCCTGAAACGCATCGAGGATGCAACACGCATCCGTCGCAGTATCCTAATCGCCTTCGAGCGGGCGGAGGTGACGCAGGATCAAGACCAGCAGCGGCGGCTGCTGACCTTCGTGATTGTCGGAGGCGGGGCCACCGGCGTCGAGATGGCCGGCGCGATCGCAGATGTTGCGGGGCAGACGCTTGCCGCGGATTTTCGTCGCATCGATCCACGCTCTGCGCGCATCGTGCTGGTCGAAGCAGGGCCACGGTTGCTGCCAACATTCCCGCCCAGCCTTTCGGACTATGCGCTGCGCACGTTGACGCGGAGCGGCGTGGAAGTGAAGACAGACACCCTCGTTACCAAGTGCGATGCAAATGGTGTCGATCTCAAAAACGGACGCATCGATGCCGACACTGTGATCTGGGCGGCAGGCGTAACGGCCTCGCCGGCGGTGCGTTGGCTCAATACGGAGGCCGATCGCGCCGGTCGGGTCAAAGTCGGGGCTGATCTGTCAGTGCCGGGGCATCCGGAGATTTTCGTCGTCGGCGATACGGCCGCGGTCACTGACAGCAAAGGGCAGCCGGTGCCGGGAATTGCTCCCGCAGCAAAGCAAATGGGCAAGTATGTCGGCAAACTGATTTCAGCCCGCATCGCGGGCCGCGAGTGGAAGAAGCCGTTTCGTTACATGCACCTCGGCGAGCTGGCAACAATCGGCCGCCGAGCCGCAGTGGTGAAATTCGGCGCACTTGAATTGAAGGGCTTCCTCGGTTGGCTGTTCTGGAGCCTGGCGCACATCTATTTTCTGATCGGCCTGCGCAACCGTTTCGTGGTCGCTTTCAACTGGTTCTGGGACTACATTACTTTCCAGCGAGGTGCGCGCCTGATCACCGACGTGCCCGACGGCAAGTGATCTGAGCCATCATCCACGGCACACTTGCCGCGAACGCACTCACGGCGCAAGCTTACCATCCATCAATCGGGAGATGATCATGAAGCACACTTGCAAATTGTTATGCGCTGCGCTCGTGACGTTGCCGCTTGCCGGGACGACAACGTCGACTGCCGCCGAGCTCGACCCGAAGGCAGTCGTCTTCAAGCTTCCCGATCAAATCCCCTGGGGGCCCGTCACTCCGGCCGGCAATCAACAAGCAGTGCTGTTCGGGGATCCAAGCAAGCCCGGGCTATACGGCGTCATGACCAAATGGCTGGCCGGCAATCACTTCAGCCGCCCGCATTTCCATCCCAATGACCGTTACATCACCGTGCTGTCAGGGACGTGGTGGGTCGGCAGCGGACCCGATTTCGATCCGGATAAATCCAGCGTGCCGATGCCGGCAGGCTCGGTCGTCACTCACTATGCCAAGCAGGTGCACTGGGATGGAGCCAAGGACACCGACGCCGTTCTTCTGATCGTCGGCGAAGGCCCGGCCACTTCGACACCGTTCGTGGCGGCACCCGCAGCTACAAACCGCTGAACCAGTTGTAGCCCTTGTCTTCCCAGTAGCCGCCCTTGTCGGTGTTGGTGACTTCCATCGCCACCACGTATTTCGGATTTTTGAAGCCCAGCTTGGTCGGCATCCGGATCTTCATCGGGAAGCCGTAGGCGCGAGGCAAGATCTCGTTGGCAAACTTGAACGTCATCTGCGTCTGCGGATGCAGCGCGGTCGGCATGTCAATGGTGTTGGTATAACCCTCCGCGCATTGGAACCAGACATACTTTGCACGCGTGTCCGCACCTATACGCTTGAGGAATTCCGACAAGGTCGTCCCTTGCCATGATCCGATCGCGCTCCAGCCTTCAACGCACACGTGCCGAGTAATCTGCGAGACTTCGGGAAGCGCATACAGCTCCTCAAGCGTCCAGGACTTCTTGTTATCGACCAGGCCGGCAACTTCCAGTTTGTAGGTCTTGCCATCGACGACAGGCGCCTCGTCCTGGATGACGGGGATGATCTGCTGCGCGCGCATGTGGATGCGCTCGTGACCGAGGGGCGGCTGAAGGTGATCGCCGACCTCACCGGCATCGACTACATCGACAGTGCCGGTGTGGGCGTGCTGATTGCGAAGTTCCTGTCGCTGAGACGGAATGGCGGCGAC
>DAISKM010000328.1:0-4687 GCA_036820945.1 Pseudolabrys sp. | reverse complement strand
CGGCCGTGAGCTTGAACAGCTCCCCGCCCAGGTGCTGAAAGCTGCCGACTCCCGCCGACGCGTAATTGAGCTCGCCAGGCTTCTGCTTCGCGAGCGCAACCAGCTCCTTGACTGAGTTGACCGACAGCGTCGGGTTGATCGCGAGCACGTTCGGCCCGGTCGCAAAAATCGAAATCGGCGTGAATGATTTGATGGGATCGTAGTTGAGCTTGTGCAGCGCCGGATTGACCGCGTGAGCGATCGATACGATGCACAGCGTGTAGCCGTCCGGTGTCGCGGTTGCGCAAGCCTCCGTGCCGATGACGCCGCCGGCGCCGCCGCGATTGTCCACAAACACCTGCTGGCCAAGTTGCGTGCTCAACTGCATCGCGACCAGCCGGCCTACCACGTCATTGCTGCCTCCTGGCGGGAACGGGACGATCAAGCGTACAGGCCGGTTCGGATAATCCTGAGCGAAGGCGCCGGCCACAAGCGCAGCAAGCAGCATCCCGGCCGTAATGAATCGAGACAACAACGTCGGCATGACGCCTCCCGGAGCTTCAGTGCCAATAGGGGGGATAGTTCGAGTTCTTTTGTTCGGCCTCAAGCCTACGCAGCATGGCCGGCCATTCGAGAATTCCGTAAGGCCGCCGCGTGCCGGGCTGGTACATGTGAGCCGTATGCGCCAGCACGTTTTCGCCGGGCATGGTGAGCTCGGTGCGCGCCGCCATCGCATCAACTTGCGATTGGCACGACAGTTCGAGCTGATACATCGTGTTGAATGCCTGCTGAATCGTGGGCCCGCACGTGAGCAAGCCGTGATTGCGCATGATCATTGCATCGTGAGGGCCGAGGTCGCGCACGAGCCTCTCGCGCTCGTCAAGCTCGAGTGCGGGTCCTTCATAGTCGTGGTAGCCAATATGGCCGACGAACCGGATCGATGTCTGCGACAACGGCAGGAGGCCGCATTTCATCGCCGCGACCGCCATTCCGGCACGGGTGTGCGTATGCAATACGCACGCCACATCCGGCCGTGCCTTATGGATCGCGCCATGAATAACGTATCCGGATTTATTGATGTCGTAGTCGGTGTCGGGTTTCCAGATGATCTCGCCGTCGACGTGGATCTTTACCAGGCTGGAGGCGGTGATTTCCCTGTAGACCAGGCCGTAGAGATTGAGCAAAAGAACATCTTCCTCGCCCGGCACACGCGCGGTGATGTGATTGTAAATGAGATCTGTCATGCCATAGACGTCGACGAGGCGATAACAGGCGGCGAGATCAAGGCGTGCCTGCCATTCCTCCGGCGAAACCCGATCCTGGATCGAAGGGAAATTGGTCGAGTAATTCATGGCGCTTCCCTTGTTCCGCCGGGCGTTGACCCGCCCTGGCGAGCTTGTCCCAACATAACCACGGCGACGGAAGCGAGCCAAGGCCGGCGCAGCCCTTTGTACTTGCGATCAAGATTGCCTATATCTCCGCGACCACGGAGATCCAGCACCTGATGCCTGCCCCTGAGTCCGCTTCCAAAATTCCCGTCACCGTACTGACCGGCTATCTCGGAGCTGGCAAAACCACGTTGCTCAACCGTATCCTGTCGGAACCGCACGGCAAGAAATTCGCGGTCATCGTCAATGAATTCGGCGAGATCGGCATCGACAACGACCTCGTAGTGAATGCCGACGAGGAAGTATTCGAAATGAACAATGGCTGCATCTGCTGCACCGTGCGCGGCGATCTGGTGCGGATCATTGACGGCCTCATGCGCCGCAAGGGTAAATTCGACGCCATCATCGTCGAAACCACCGGCCTGGCGGATCCGGCGCCCGTCGCGCAGACGTTTTTCATGGACGAGGCCGTCGGCTCGAAAACGAAACTGGATGCCGTGGTGACTGTCGCCGATGCCAAATGGCTGACAGATCGGCTCAAGGACGCGCCCGAGGCCAAGAACCAGATCGCCTTCGCGGATGTGATCCTGATCAACAAAACCGATCTGGTGGCGCCGGATGAATTGCGCGAGCTCGAGGCACGCATTCGCGCGCTCAATCCTTACGCCCGATTGCACCGGACAGAGCGCGCGAACGTCGACATCAACGAGGTCCTCGGTCGCAATGCCTTCGACCTCGATCGGATCCTCGAGATCGAACCCTCCTTCCTGGACGCCGACGAGCATCACCACGACCATAACCATGATCATCATGACCACGGTCACCACCATCATGGTAATGGGCTCAAGCATTACCACGACGAGGAGATGCAATCGGTTTCGCTGAAGACCGACAGGCCACTCAACCCCGACAAGTTCTTTCCCTGGATTCAAGATCTGGTCGCCAAGGACGGACCCAATATCCTGCGCTGCAAAGGCATTCTCTCATTCAAGGACGATCCTGAGCGTTTCGTGTTTCAGGGCGTGCACATGATTCTCGATGGCGATCACCAGAGACCGTGGCGCGCGGATGAAAATCGAGACAGCCGCATCGTTTTCATTGGTCGCAGTCTGCCCGAAGACAGGATCCGGGAGGGCTTTGAGAACTGCATCGCTTGACGTGAGCGACATGCAGGCACCCCTTCCTTCACTGGCCGACCGCGTTCGCCACGTGGACGTGGACGCGACGATCGTCGGCGTACACTTTCTTGGCGGCACGCCTGTCTTTGTGCTGGGTGAGGAGGCCCTTTTGTATGCCGGCGAACGTCGCATTGGCATCCACGCTGGCGCTATTTTGTCCAGCGCATCCGACGGAACGCGTATCGTCACGGGCGGCGACGACGGCAAGCTTTTCGAAATTAATGCCGACGGACATCGAGAGCTTGCATCGGACGACAAGCAGCGCTGGATCGATCAGGTCGCGCTTGGCCCCGAAGGGGCGGTGGCATGGTCGGCCGCCAAGACCGTCCATGTGTTTGCGAGGAAAGGCGACGAGCGCCGCTTTGACGCGCCGTCAACGGTAGCTGGCCTCTGTTTTGCGCCGAAGGGCTTTCGTCTGGCGATTGCGCACTACAATGGCGCGACGCTCTGGTTTCCGAACGCCGCCGGTGCGCAGCCCGAGCGTCTCGAATGGAAGGGCTCGCACCTTGGCGTTGCGATCAGCCCGGACGGCAAATTCCTGATCACCTGCATGCAGGAGCCTATGTTGCACGGCTGGCGACTGGCGGATAGCAAGCATATGCGCATGTCGGGTTATTCGACGCGCGTTCGTTCGCTCAGTTGGACCGCCGACGGCGAACATCTCGCGACGTCAGGCGCCGAGCAACTCATCCTGTGGCCGTTCGACGGCAAGGATGGCCCGATGGGACGCCAGCCAAGGATACTCGCGCGCGGCGAATCCCGCGTGACCGTCGTCAACTGTCATCCGCGCCACCCGGTCGTGGCGGTCGGCTATGCCGATGGCGCCGTGAAACTTGTGCGCATCGACGATGACGCGCTGATTCTGGTCCGGGAAAGCGACGGAAGCCCGGTGAGCGCCCTTGGCTGGGACACGGCCGGTCAAATGCTCGCCTTTGGGACCGAATCGGGCGCCGGAGGAGTCCTCCCCCTCTGAACCCGCGTTGGGCCAACTGTGACGCATTGCGCGCCTTCGGGAAGCGGCACTAGCGTGTACGTATCGATTCGGAACCAACCTCACGCGCCGCACTTATCTGCGTTGCGGCCGGGCAGGGCGGAGAGGGAAGGATATGACCTTCATCCATCGGGTACGTCGCGCGGCGGTCGCAATGCTGACCGGCGCAATCGTCGTTTTCGGCGTGCTCTCGGCACCGATCATGGTTGCCGCCCTGACGCCGGCCGCCGCGCAGATTTCAGAGGACGCCCAGATCGCCCTAGAGCAATACGGCAGCTGGCGCCCGCATCCACGCTTCGGCAACGTCTGGGTGCCCCACGGCGTGCCACCGGAGTGGCGTCCATATGAGTACGGACAGTGGGTCTACACCGATGAATGGGGTTGGTATTGGGTCTCCGACGACGTCGAGGCCAATTGGGGTTGGGTTGTCTATCACTACGGGCGCTGGGCATTCGAACCCGGAATTGGCCGGTTCTGGGTGCCGGGCGATGAATGGGCGCCGGCCTGGGTGAATTGGCGATATGGCGACGAGTACGTTGGCTGGGCACCCTTGCCGCCCGACGAACTGGTCGAGTCCTATCAAGTCCAACCCGCCTACTGGATATTCGTGCCGGGGCGTTATGTGGCGGCGCCGCGCGTGCGCACGTACATCGTGCCCGTGTATCGCCGCACGGTCCTTCTGCGCGCAACCCGCGTCGTCAATCGTACCGTCCCCGTCCAGGGGGCACGCTTGGCGGTTAATCCGGGAATCTCGCCCGCTTTCGTCGCGCGCGTGAGCGGCGCGCCCGTTGCGACCTATCGCGTGCGTCCGCGCGTCTTTGCGGCAACGCAGGGCGTGAGCGGCGCGGTGCAGGTGCGGCGCGACGAGTTGCGCGCGCCAGGTGGGCCTCGGGGCCCTGGACCCGGTGCCAGGCCGGGCGGGGGCACGCCGCGGCTTGGCGCAATCTCGGTCCAACGTACGAACACGCTGATACAGCCGAACGCGGCAGCAACGGTGCCGCAGCCGCTCGGCAAAAACGAGCCCGGCCAACTAGGCACGAACCCGCCCCGCGCCGCTCAAGGTGCGGCACAGTCAACATCCACCCCGCAACCAGCATCACCACAGCAGTCAGGTGCGCTCTCGCCGCCGCCCGCATCGGGCTCGCGCTCGT
>DAISKM010000327.1:0-4722 GCA_036820945.1 Pseudolabrys sp. | reverse complement strand
CCGTCATTCTTTGTCGGCCCTTATAGCGGCGACGGCTTTCGGTCAACGTGCCTCCCGCGCGAAAATATGAGCCGCGTAAACCCGGAAAGCCCCACGGCGATTTCACGCCGACACCATTCGACAGCAGCTAACTAAATTCCCGCGTTATATCGCGCGATTAAATTCCTAATTTTGTTGCATCGTTGTTGCATGGAGTGGCCGTCACTCGTTGGCAATCGTTGAAAATGCTTGAGAATATTATGCAACAAACGCAACAAAAAGTCTGAGGCCACCGAGCGGCAATATTCTGTTAAGTGCTTGATATTAAAGGTGGTGGGGGAGGCAGGACTCGAACCTGCGAAGGCATAGCCAGCGGATTTACAGTCCGCCCCCTTTGCCGCTCGGGACACTCCCCCGAACCCGCCGCACCGTATTGATCGCGAAAAGACAATCGGCTGTGCCTGCCGGCTGGTCGGGATGTGCCGGTTTTATGGGGATGGACCTGCGCAGAGTCAATGGAAAGGTCTCCTGCGGTTTGCAAAGTCGCTGGACGCGTGGGAATAACGTCGATGGCCCGAAAACGATGGCAGTCGAACTCGCGACCACCGCGGGACCGCCGCAAGCGTCCGCCGCCGCGGACCCGGTTCCGCAACGCTCCCGATCCTCATGGTCCGGCCCTGCTGTACGGCTGGCATACCGTCAAGGCCGCGCTTGAAAATCCTGCCCGCCGCATCCGCCGTCTGTTGGCCACGGAAAATGCATTGCGCCGGCTTGCCGATGATGGCGTTCCGTTACCCCTCAAGCCCGAACTGGTCCGGCCGGACGAGATCGATGCCCGGCTCGGTCCCGATGCCGTGCATCAGGGTCTGCTGGCGGAGGCCGATCCCCTGCCCGTCCCCTCGATCGATGAACTCGAGCCCGGAGGCATTGTCCTGGTCCTCGACCAGATAACCGATCCTCACAATGTGGGAGCCATTCTCCGATCGGCCGCGGCATTTGCGGTCAGGGCAATCGTAACGACCGCTCGCCATAGTCCCGAAGCAACCGGCGTCCTCGCGAAATCCGCATCAGGTGCCCTCGAGCTCGTGCCGCTTGTGCTGGTGCAGAATCTCGCGCGTGGCATGGAAGAGCTGCGCGCCCAGGGATTCTTGCTTGTTGGACTCGACAGCACCGGTGAGGCTGATCTTGCCGATCTCACATTGCGCACGCCGCTTGCTCTGGTGCTTGGCGCTGAAGGCAAGGGCTTGCGGCAATTGACGAGATCAACCTGTGATCACGTTGCGCGCATCGACCTGCCGGGCGAGATCAAAAGTTTGAACGTGTCGAATGCGGCTGCGCTCGGCCTGTACGTGGTCAGCCGACATTTGCGTGACGCCTGATCCCCATCAAAAGTGCTAAGGCTATTGCTGCTCGGAATCGGATGCCGGCGGCATCGCATTCCTGCCCGGGGAGTCAGGAAATGATGACGCCGACCAGAAGCGAAAATATTCTTCCGGCTTTGACATACGGTGCTTGGGCAGGATTTCGCGGCGACCTATTTTTGGCCGCTTCCCGGTGCGTGGAAAGTAATGACGATTTCGCCAGGGGGGATACCAATACGTACGAACGATAACCCCCGGCTCGGAATCATAGACGATCACGGGCTCGATCCGCGCGACGAGTGGGGAATACAGATTACCGCCGACGCCGAGGCCGGAGGAAATGTCCGCCGCATGTGCCGCCGCGGCACTGACTGCCCCGATCAATATTGCGCCTGCAATACGGCCGCGCATGGATCGCGCTCCAGTTGCGCCACGAATTCGGTCGTATTTTATACCAAGGTCCAGGGATTAACCCCTCAATCGCGGGGTAATATTAATCTGGTCACTGGAATTATAGCCTCGTACCCACTTTCTGTGTTCCGCCGAGAAAGCCTCCTTCAACAGAGTTAACAGTCGTGATTCATCGCCCCTCAATTTCGCGAGCAAAGATATCGCAAGCGTCGCGGAAGACTTTTCGCCAGCGCTATGACGACCTTGAAGCGCAGCGTGCGGATCTGGTTGCGCGGCTGCATCGGCTGAGCGAAGCTTCAAAGCAGCACCCAGGCTACAAGCGCGCCCTAAAACTGCTCAACGAAATCTATCGCCGCGAAAAACTCCCGCAGCGATTTGCCGTGCTTCATGCTGCTTCCTGGCTGATCACCCTGCTGGAAGATCTCACAACCTTCCTGTGACTAGCGTTCGAATGCGCGCGACAAATACGTTGTGCGCCGCTCGCGATTTTTCTTTTCATCCAATTGCTTACCAGCGGCGTTTGCGCCCTTTGGCCTAAGACCTCAGGCGGACAGACGCCTATGGACTCGCGGCGTATTTCTGCTGCGGGACAGCCTTTTGTTCGCATCTCCGAAAAGCCGTTTCCAACAAGAAAGCCAACAATTGACAAACAGGGACAAACGCCCATGACAGCAATGACTGCGAGTCAATACCGCGAAGGCGCAATGACGTCCGAGGAACGGATGGTCATTTTCGCCTCGTCACTCGGCACCGTTTTCGAGTGGTACGATTTTTATATCTACGGAACGCTGGCGCCGATTCTCGCGGCGCAATTCTTTTCCGGGGTCAATCCGACGGCGGCTTTCATCTTCACGTTGCTTGCGTTCGCCGCCGGCTTCGCCGTTCGCCCTTTTGGCGCGCTCTTTTTCGGACGGCTCGGCGACATCGTCGGCCGCAAGTATACGTTCATCATCACAATGACGCTCATGGGCGTTGGCACGTTCTTCATCGGATTGCTGCCGTCCTACGCCACTGCCGGCATCATCGCGCCTGTCATTCTGATTTGCCTGCGCCTCGCGCAAGGACTCGCACTCGGCGGTGAATATGGCGGGGCGGCGATCTACGTATGCGAACACGCTCCCCGCAACAAGCGCGGCCTCTATACGTCGTGGATTCAGACGACCGCAACGCTCGGCCTGTTTATGGCGTTGCTGCTCGTGCTCGGTATCCGCTCGTCGGTCGGCGAGCCGGCATTCGTTGGAAAACCTGAAGTATTCTGGGCTGCCTGGCGAATTCCATTCCTGCTGTCTGCTGTTCTTCTTGTCGTCTCAATCTGGATCCGGCTTCGTCTGAACGAATCGCCGGTGTTCCAACGCATGAAAGCCGAAGGCAAAGGCTCCAAGCGCCCATTGTCCGAAGCGTTCGGACAGTGGTCGAACCTCAAGATCGCGATCCTTGCCTTGTTTGGCGCCACAGCCGGCGAGGCAGTGATCTGGTACGGTGGACAATTCTATGCGCTGTTTTTTCTAACACAGACACTGAAAGTGCCGGGGGTCAATGCACAAATCATGATCGCGATCGCCCTAGCACTCGGCACTCCCTTCTTTATCCTCTTCGGCTGGCTGTCGGACAAGATCGGCCGCAAGCCGATCATCCTTGCGGGTTTTGCGCTGGGCGTAGTCACCTACTTCCCTATTTTCCAGGGAATCACTCACTTCGCTAATCCGAAACTGGAAGCAGCGCTGGCGAGTGCTCCTGTCACCGTCATCGCAGACCCATCTGAATGCTCGTTCCAGTTCAATCCGGTGGGCACCGCGAAGTTCACCACGTCCTGCGACATCGCCAAGTCGGCGTTGGTTGCCCGGTCGGTGAATTATGAAAATGTGGAAACGCCAAAGGGCACGAAGGCCAGCGTCAAGGTAGGCGAGCAGACGATCCCCACCGATACGCCAAACTTCGCGCAGGTCCTTGGTCAGGCGATCACGAGTCACGGCTACCCGGCTTCCGCCAACCCCGCGGACATCAACTACGCGATGACCGTGCTGTTGCTGACACTTCTCGTGATCTACGTCACGCTGGTGTACGCGCCTATCGCCGCCTGGCTTGTGGAATTGTTCCCGACCCGCATCCGCTACAGCGGATTGTCGCTACCGTATCACATTGGTAACGGCTGGTTCGGCGGGTTTCTCCCTGCGACCGTGTTCGCGATTGTGGCCGCGACCGGGAACATCTACTCCGGGCTTTGGTACCCGATCGTCGTGGCGGCGATGAGCTTTGTCATCGGCCTCATCTTCCTGCCCGAGACGAAAGACCGCGATATCACTCGCATGTAGCCAAGGGCGGCTCGTAACAGCCGCGCTATTCTCAGAAGCCTCGCACTTCGGTGCGAGGCTTCTTCCTATCCATGCGTTGTGCGATGACGGTAGGACGTGGACCGCTTCGGCCAAGCGGCGTTCCCAGCATTGGGCGTGCGCTCGCGTTGTGCCAGAATTGGTCCGATTGCATAGGACGTTAGGCGCATGTTGTATCGGCTGGTCGCAATAGCGGTTGCTCTTCTTTGTGTCTTCGCCGGCGGTCAGGTCGCGGGTCAGGAGGCCATCGGCACGGTCAGCCGAATACAGGGAGAGGCCAGCGCAGTGCATGGCGGCGCCACACGGGCGCTTGGCCTCAATGCGTCCGTCTTTCTCAACGAGATTGTATCGACCGGGGCAGCGGCACGGTTGGAAGTCACCTTCAAAGATAGTACGCGGCTGACACTCGGCGAGAAGACGACACTGACGCTTGATAGATTCGTCTTTAACCCTGCTGCGAGACGCGGAAGGATCGGGTTCAGAGTGAGCGGCGCCTTCCGGTTTCTCTCCGGCCAGGTGTCCAAACTGGCGCGGTCCGACGTCACGATGACAACGCCTTTTGCGACCATCGGCGTGCGAGGGACGGAATTCTGGGGCGGGCCGATCGACGATCAGGCCCTCGGCGTGTTCTTGGTCAAAGG
>DAISKM010000326.1:0-4750 GCA_036820945.1 Pseudolabrys sp. | reverse complement strand
TGAAATCGTGCTTGCCGAGCAGGCGTTGGGCGGCGATGTGCATCGCATCGGTGTTTACAAGCCGGGCGCCGAACTCATCTCCGACGCGCACAATGCCGCCACGACGTTTCGCTTTGCCGACAATCCTTGCCTGAGCATTGGTCACAGTTACCAGGTCAGGCGCTCCGAGTTCGACAAGGTGCTGCTCGATAACAGCCGGCGGCTTGGCGCCGAGGTGATCGAAGGCGCGCCCGTGACCGAAGTCGATTTGAATGGCGGTCGTCAGGCCCGTGTCACCTCAACAGGCAATGACCGAACGACGACGTGGTCGGCCCGATTTGTCGTCGATGCATCCGGACGCGACACGCTGCTGGCGGATCGTCTCGGCCTCAAGCGCATCAATAAACGCAACAACACTGCCGCGGTGTTCGGTCACTTCCGCAATGTTCCGCGCCGGCCCGGCGACAAGGCAGGAATGATCACCGTCCATTTGTTTGAACAAGGCTGGTTCTGGATGATCCCCTTGCCTCAGGATGTCATGAGTGTCGGCGTCGTGGGGACCCAGGCCTTCTTCAAGTCGAGGAAGGGAAACCTCGATGTTCTTTTTGCCAACGCCGTCGCTGCGACGCCAAGCCTTGCCGCGCATATGATCAATGCCGAGCGGTTGGGCCCGTTGACCGCATGCGCGGATTACTCATATGACTCACGGTCCTATGTGGGAGACAATCACATTCTCGTCGGCGATGCGGCAGCGTTCATTGATCCGCTGTTTTCAAGCGGCGTCATGATGGCCATGAGCAGCGCGGCGTTCGGTGCCACGGTGGTCGAGGGCCTGTTCGATGGACAGCGGCCGCGGGAGCGACTCGTGCGCGACTACGAGCGCAAGATAAGGCTTAGTCTTGGGTCGCTGTCATGGCTTATTTATCGGATCAATTCGCCGCTGCTGCGCGATATCTTCATGTCATCATTCGATCTGTTCAATACACGCCATGAGCTGATCAGAATTCTGGCGGGCGATTTCTACCAGCGGCGCGCGCTGCTCTCGCCACTCCGGCGCCTGCAGCTTGCCTACGGCTGCCTGTTGGTTCTCTCCAAGTTCGGCTTTCGCCTGGGCGGCGGCCATGCGGCGCCTTCGAGCACCCGATAGCAATTGGACCAATCGCCGCTGACTGTTCGGGTGGCACGGAAGTTGCTATCGTTTTCTCCTAGAGAACAAAAAACGCGGGGGCGGTGCATGCAGTTCTTCCGGCCAGCAACGGTAGCTACAATTGCGGCAACCGTTATGACAGTCGCGGGCGCCGCCCTGGCGCAACAGCCGCCATCGGCGCAATCTGCCGCGCAGAAGCTTATGGCCGTGCCCGGCTCGAAGTATCCTGGCCGCATGCACGTCCTGCCGGCGACGATGGAAACGACGCAATGGGGCTGGTTCGACAATGCCGAATTGCCGCGGCTGATTATCGATTCCGGCGACACCGTAGCGATCGAATCGATGTCGCACTCCCATGGGCAGCTCTATCCGGGCCGCACCATCGAAGAACTGAAAAAATTGCGTACCGACTGGCCGGCCCGCGGGCCGATGACGCTGACCGGCCCAATCTTCGTCAATGGGGCCGAGCCCGGCGACACGCTGCAGATCAAAATCCAGAAAATTGTGCCGCGGGCATGGGGCGCGAATTTCAACGTTCCGGGAATGTTTGGCCAGTTTCCCAGCAGATTCCCCGACGGGCAGGTGAAGTACTTTTATCTCGACAATGAGCGCAAGACCGCGGAGTTCGCGCCCGGCATCGAAATTCCGTTGCGGCCATTCCCCGGAACGCTTGGCGTCGCGCGCAGGGAGCCGGGCCGCTACAACGCGGTGCCCCCGGGACCGTTTGCAGGAAACCTCGACAACCGTGATTTGGTCGAGGGCACGACTTTGCACGTGCCTGTCTTCGTGCGCGGCGCATTGGTCTGGCAGGGCGATTCCCACGCAGCGCAGGGAAATGGTGAAGTGAACCTGACCGGCCTGGAGACTGCGTTCCAGGAAATTACGCTGACAATCACGGTCGACAAGACAACAAAGCTCGAGTGGCCGCGGATCGAAACTCCGACCGAGTGGATCACGATGGGTTTTGACGAGGATCTCACCAAGGCGCTGGCCAACGCCAAAGCAGAAACAGCAAAATTTTTAGTGGAGCAACGCAAGACATCGCCCGATCAGGCGATGGCCCTGGTTTCGAAAACGTCCGATTGCCGGGTGACCCAGGTCGTGGACATCAAGAAGGGTGTGCACTGCATGACGTCGAAGGACGCCGGCAAGTCGCTCGCCGAACCGCGGCCGACAGCCGAGACCCCGCAAAATCTCGTGACCTCATCGGCCGACGTGGACATGAACAAGGCCATGGACAATGCCTCGTGGGCCATGATCGAACTTCTACAGAAGGAGAAGGGGCTGACACGCCTTGATGCCTATTCGCTCGCGAGCATGACCATGGATTGTCGTGTCGGCGAAATGGATGGCGCGGAAAAAAGCGTGCACTGCCTTGTCGCCAAAAGCATGTGGAAGAAGTGAAATCCAAACCTGAGCACAAAAGGGAAGGGGGAGTTCGTATGTCCAGTTTTACGATCTTGTCGCGCATCGCGGTGGGCGCCTGCGGAGCGTTGGTGATAGGCGCGACAGCACTCGCACAAACGTCGCCACCCGCGCCGGCTCCAGCACCCGCAGCTCCTCCGGCCTCACCTCTGGGGATACCGCTGACCGCGACGATCACCACGCCCGGCTATCCGGCGCCTGGCCCGGCTGATCCAGCACTTCGCGTATTGCAGACGCCAAGCGGCAAGAAAATACATGTGCTGCCGGCCACGCTCGAGACGACACAATGGGGCTGGTTCGATAACTCCCAACCACCGGTTTTACGCGTCCGTTCCGGCGACACCATCATCCTGGAAACGATGATGCACAGCCACAACCAGGTGGTTCCTGGTGCCACCATCGAGCAGATCAAGAAATTGCGAACCGATTTCCCGGGCCGCGGGCCACACACGTTAACGGGGCCAATCTACATCGAAGAAGCGCAACCGGGAGACGTGCTCAAGGTAAGGATCAACAGGATCGTTCCGCGCGCCTACGCGACGAACTTCAACGTCCCCGGCATGTTTGGCCAGTTTCCGAACGTCTTCAAGGACGGTCAAGTCAAGTACATGTACCTTGATCTCGACAACATGACGACCGAGTTTTCGCCCGGCATCGTTCTGCCGCTGCGGCCATTCCCCGGCACGCTTGCGGTGGCACGCAAGGAGCCTGGCCGCTACTCGAGCGTTCCCCCCGGCGAATTCGCCGGCAACATGGACATTCGCGATTTCGTCGCTGGCACGACGCTCTATGTGCCTGTGCATGTTCCGGGTGCCTTGCTGTGGACCGGCGATTCGCACGCGGGCCAGGGCAACGGTGAGGTCAATCTCACGGCGATCGAGACCGCCTACAAGGAATTCAACATCACCGTCGAAGTCGTCAAAGGCAAGCCGCTCGATTTCCCCCGCATCGAGACGGCCAAATCCTGGATCACGATGGGATTTGACCAGGACTTGAACAAAGCCTGGGCGCAAGCGAAGGCGCAAACCATCAAATTTCTCTCCGAGCAGCGCAACGTTTCTGCCGAGCAGGCAGAGAAACTCATGCCGAGTGTTTCGGATTGCCGAGTCTCACAGGTCGTCAACATCAAGAAGGGCATTCATTGCCTGAATCCCAAGAACGTGCGCGGCAAGGAAGACCTGGAGCGACCGACCAAGGAGACCTCGAAATATCTCGTCTCGCACGTCAAGGATGCCGATCTCAACAAGGCGATGAATGATGCGTCGATGGGCATGATCAACCTTCTAGCATCGGAGAAGAAACTCGCGCGCCTCGATGCCTACGCGCTCGCCAGCATGGCAATGGATTGTCGGGTCGGCGCAATGTCGGACACCGAGAAGAATGTTCACTGCGTGATGCCGAAGAGCATCTGGGTCGCAAGCGCCGGCAAGCGCTAGCGAAAGCGAGGGAGGGCCGCGCGCGGCCCTCCCTTTTCCATGGTCATGTTGTTGTTGCGTTCTGCTCTGCTTATCGCGCTGCTTGCCGTGACGTCGGCGGCGTTCGCGCAGGATCGAGTCCAGGTCATCACAACCACGACCGACCTGCGCAGCCTGACCGAGGCCGTAGGGGGCGATCGGGTCGCGGCAGTGAGTCTTGTTCCACCGAACCTCGACGCCGAGGAGTATCAGCCCAAGCCCCAGGACGTGCTGCGCCTCAAGCAGGCGCGGCTCCTCGTGCGCGTCGGGCTCGACTACGATCTGTGGCTCGATCGCCTGCTGGCGCAGGTCGGCAGATCAGAAATCAGCCGCGGTGGTCCTGCCTATGTTGATGCGTCGTTTGCAATTGCAGTGCTGGAACTGCGCGGAATGAGCGTCGGTCCGGGGGACGGTCATGCCCATGGCAGCGGAAATCCGCACTATTGGCTCGATCCGAAGAATGCCGAGACCATAACCGCCAATATTGTCGAGGCGCTGGCGCGCATCGACCCGGCCAACGCGAAAACCTACGAAGTCAACCGCCAGGCATTTCTGACGCGCCTGAACGCAAAACTGACGGAATGGGAATCGAAGCTGGGTGCGCTCAAAGCCATGCCGATAGTCGCGTACCACAACAGCTGGCCCTATTTTGCGCGCCGGTTCCGGCTGGACGTCATCGGCTTTATCGAGACGAAGCCCGGCGTGCCACCGAGCCCTTCGCATCTTGCCGCGATCGTGCGCGACA
>DAISKM010000325.1:0-4759 GCA_036820945.1 Pseudolabrys sp. | reverse complement strand
CGCATCCGCGGATGCGTGTCAACATCGCCGTTCGTGGGGCTGGCACTTTCCCCGTCAGGGTCTTGAGTGCCTCGCCCGCGTGCGGACCGGAAATGCGCACAACAGCAATCGCCGCCGGTGGCCGACCGGAGGACAGGGCATAGATAGTTTCGCGCGCTGGCTCAGCCATCGCGGCGCACGGAAGCGCCGAGACAGGGCAGGGGTCAAGCCTTAAGGCAAGCCGCGCAGGATTGGCGCGGTCGACGAAATAGCCTTATCGGTTTGAAACCTGATCTATCGGAGGGCGCCATGACACGAAGGCTACCGCAGCTCGCCATTTTGCTCTCGGTTGGATTTGCAGGCTGCCCGGGTTCGATCGCGCACGCACAAGGCGATCTCGCGCGCGCTTATCGCGTGATCGCGTCAAAACAATTCGTCGATTTGACTCACAGTTTCGGATCTGAGTCGCCGGTATGGTCGGGCTTCGGCCAGGCAAAAATGACACCGGCGGCCGACCCAAAAACCGGTGAGCCGTATACCATCGCCAAGGACGGCTTCCGGGCTACTTACTACCAAATGGTTGGACAGTATGGCACGCACGTCGACCCGCCGGCACATTTCGACGAGAAGGGGATCACGATGGATCAGATCCCGCTCAAGCAGATGATCTTGCCGCTCATCGTGCTCGACAATACGCCCAATCTCGCCAAAGACCCCAACCATGCGTTTTCGGTTGCGGATCTTAAGGCTTGGGAAAAGCGAAACGGCCGCGTTCCACGCGGCGCCTTCGTGGCTTTGCGCACGGACATGTACAAGGATTGGGATGCCAACCCGGAGCGCTTCAAACGCAGCCCGTTTCCCGCCTGGGCCTTTGAGACGATCAAGTTCCTCTACGAACAGCGAGGTGTGACTGCTACTGGACACGAGTCGATGGACACCGACACGACCGACAAAATGGAGTCTGAAACCTATCTCCTTCAGCACGGCCACTATCAGATTGAAGTCATGGCCAATCTCGACAAGGTCCCGCCCAAAGGCGCCCTGATCGTTGTGACCTGGCCAAAGGTGCAGAAGGGGCTAGGCTTCCCGGCGCGGGCTTTCGCAATCCTGCCCTGATGGGCGGCACGAGGAACGAATTGCAGCAACCGGCCGTTCTAGCATCGACGCGGAGTATTATGGCCAGCGCAGCACCGCGTGTTGAGAGCGGAATTCCATGCGTACTCCTTTGACTTTGCTGTTCGCCGGTGCAGCCGCGTTACTGGTCGCTGCCTGTAGCGATAATGCCAAACTAGCTGAGCAAGCGACGACTGGGCCCAATCCCGTACTTCCGGCACCAAACAAGACCCTTATTCCAACGGTGAATATCGCGACGGCCAAGGGATGGCCTGAGGACGGAAAGCCAAAGGCGGTCGCTGGCTTGGGCGTTAACGCATTTGCCAAGAACCTCGAACATCCCCGGTGGTTGTTCGTGCTGCCGAACGGCGACGTCCTCGTCGCCGAGAGCAATGCGCCTCAACGTCCGGATGATGTAAAAGGGATCAAAGGCTGGGCTTACAAGAAGGTTCAGAAATGGGCCGGTGCAGGCGTTCCGAGCCCCGACCGCATAACCCTGCTGCGCGACAAGGACGGCGATGGCGTTGCCGAGACACGGACTGTTTTTCTGAAAAATCTCTATTCGCCATTTGGCATGGCTCTGATCGGCACCGATCTCTACGTCGCCAATGCAGACGCGATCATGCGATTCAAATATCAGGAGGGTGCAACGGAGATTACTGCCGCCGGTGAAAAGGTGGCGGATCTTCCGGGAGGTTCAATTAATCACCACTGGACGAAGAATATCATCCCGAGCAAAGACCGGACCAAGCTTTACGCGACGGTCGGCTCCAACAGCAACGTAGGTGAGAATGGACTCGACGCCGAAAAGATGCGCGCCACTATTCTGGAAGTCGATTTAACGAGTGGGCAGTCGCGTGTATTCGCCTCGGGTTTGCGCAATCCGAACGGAATGGGTTGGGAACCGCAAACGGGACAGCTTTGGACGGTTGTAAACGAGCGTGACGAGCTTGGCAGCGATCTGGTGCCCGACTATCTCACGTCCGTGAAGGATGGCGCCTTTTATGGCTGGCCTTTCAGTTACTGGGGCCAGCACGTCGATGATCGCGTAAAACCACAAAATCCGGAGCTCGTCGCAAAAGCAATTCGGCCGGATTACGCGCTCGGCAACCACGTAGCACCGCTGGGGTTGGTCTTCGCTGAAGGCGCAAAGCTCGGAGGTCAATTCGCGCGCGGCGTCTTCATCGGAGAGCACGGGTCGTGGAATCGCAGACCATTAAGCGGTTACAAAGTTGTGTTCGTTGCTTTCTCCGATGGAAAGCCGACGGGCATCCCAACTGATGTCCTTACCGGTTTTGTCAGCGACGACGAGAAGGCCCTCGGCCGTCCGGTTGGCGTAACAATTGCGAAGGATGGATCGCTGCTTGTCGCCGATGATGTCGGGAATACAATCTGGCGCGTCTCGCAAGCGGCACAAACCAGCACGCGCTGAATGATTTCTGTCAATCCTGATCCGCGCTAGGCTGCGAGATCGGCTGCTCGGAAAATGCGCACGTGAACCGCCTCAGCGAAGCAACATCGCCATATCTCCTCCAGCACAAGGACAATCCGGTGGATTGGTGGACCTGGGGCCCGGAGGCATTGGCCGAAGCGAAGTCTTCCAACCGGCCCATTCTGCTTTCTGTTGGTTATGCCGCGTGCCACTGGTGTCACGTGATGGCGCACGAGTCGTTCGAGGACGAGGAAACGGCCCGCGTGATGAATGAACTGTTCGTCAACATCAAGGTCGACCGCGAAGAACGGCCTGACATCGACCAGATCTACATGAATGCCCTGCATCTCCTCGGCGAGCAGGGCGGCTGGCCATTGACGATGTTTCTCACGCCGCACGCAGAGCCGGTGTGGGGTGGCACATATTTTCCGAAGGACTCTCGTTTCGGCCGTCCGGCTTTCGTTGACGTGTTGCGGGAAGTGGCGCGGCTATTCCGTGAGGAGCCGAATAGGATCGAACAAAATCGTTCTGCGCTCCATTCACGTCTGGCCGAGAAAGCGCGTCCCGCCGGCAAAGTGACGATCGGACTTAAGGAACTCACTGCCATCGCAATGCAGATCGGCAACATGTTCGATTCCGTTAATGGCGGTCTGCGCGGTGCGCCCAAGTTTCCGCAACCGGCCATTCTGGAGATGCTGTGGCGTGCCGGCCTTCGCACCAACGACGTCCGCTTTTTCGAGACAGTCGAGCATTCGCTCGAGCGCATGAGCGAAGGCGGCATTTACGATCACCTTGGCGGCGGTTTCTCCCGTTACTCGGTGGACGAGAAATGGCTCGTGCCACATTTCGAGAAGATGCTCTACGACAACGCGCAATTGCTTGAACTGCTGGCTTTGGCGTTTCAACGCAGCGGCAACGAGTTGTTTCGTCAGCGCGCACGCGAAACTGTCGGTTGGCTCGCGCGTGAGATGACGACACGCGAGCGCGCCTTCGCGGCTTCGCTCGACGCCGATTCGGAGGGCGAGGAGGGCAAATTTTACGTTTGGTCCGACCAGGAAGTGATCAAGGCGCTTGGCACCGAAGATGGCGAATTTTTTTCCCGCCACTACGACGTAAAACCCGGCGGCAATTTCGAGGGTCACAGCATCCTCAACCGGCTCGCCGGTCTTCCCCGGACCGAAGAGGACGAAAATCGTCTCGCCCACCTTCGCACCGAGCTGTTGGCGGTACGCGACATGAGAGTGCGCCCCGGCCTCGACGACAAGGTATTGGCCGACTGGAATGGGCTGATGATTGCAGCGCTGGTCAATGCAGGAATCATTCTCGACGAACTCTCGTGGCTAGACATGGCCAGGCGCGCTTTCGCTTTCATCGAACAGCACATGACCAGAGGGAACCGGCTTGGGCACTCCTGGCGTGGGCAAAGGCTGCTGTTCCCGGGCCTTGCATCCGACTTTGCGAACATGATTCGCGCGGCATTGGCGCTGCATGAGGCGACCGGCGAGCGAAATTACCTCGAACGCGCGCTCGATTGGCAGGCGGCATTCGATTCGCACTATATCGATTCAGAGACTGGCCGATATTTTCTTTCCGCCGATGACGCTTCCGATTTGGTGCTACGCCCCCATTCGACCCAGGACGATGCCTCGCCCAATCCAAATGCAGTGGCCGCGCAAAACCTTGTCCGGCTGGCTGTCATGACGGGGGACAATAGATGGCGCGAGAAAGCCGACCTGCTGATCGACGGAATCCTTTCGGCGGCCGAACGCAATCTGTTCGGCCACGTGGCGTTGCTCAATGCCCTCGATTTGCGACTTCGGGGTGCGGAGATTGTCGTGACAGGGAAAGAATCAGAACCATTCGCGCAAGCGGCGTTGAGGTTACCATTTGTTGAGCGAATTGTCCTGCGCGCAGTGAGTCCAACGAATCTGCCGACGTCACATCCGGCACGAGATAAATTAAAGGCCGCGCCGGTCACTGCGGCTTTCGTATGCGTTGGGGAGCGTTGCTCGCTACCGCTCATCCGCCCGGGCGATATCCCCGCCTCGGTGGCGGCGATGCGTTATTCTTAATTCGTCCTCCGAAAGCTTGAGAAAACCTGGGATTGTTCGGCAGACGACGAATCAAAAAGCCGCTCGCCATATGACATTAAAATTAATAAGCCGCTCCCACCAATCGGCCCACGCGCACCCAAGTTCCCGCCGCCATAATTTGACCGCTCGACTTCTACTTCAG
>DAISKM010000324.1:0-4765 GCA_036820945.1 Pseudolabrys sp. | reverse complement strand
GTGCAAGCAATCTGTGGCTGTGCAGCAGTGGCAGCCTTTGTGTGACGTTTGTAGTGCCTAGACACCGCGCTGGCCGGCATCAACGCGAGTACAAGCACAACGACCGTAACAACGGGTACGATTGCTTTCATCGCGATCTTTCCTGCAAGGCAATGCCGGCAATTTCGCTGCAGTGCAATGGTCATGTCCGCGTTAACCAAGGCTACAACTCGGCGTTTCTAGTACATTAAGGAACCTTTATGTCTCCCGCGAACTTGGTTGTGGAACGCGGAGTTCTGCCCATGCCTAACAGCGAAGAAACTGCTTGGCGGCGTGTTTGGGTCAAGAGCGTGATGATAGATGCCGGCAAGCCTCTTCCTACGAAAATTCGTCGTCCTGCCGTAACTAGACGGATGTCCTTGGCCAGGCGTCTGGAAAAATTACATCGTATGCGAGCGGCCCTCGAACAATCGCGATCATGGATGGCAAAGTAGTCTGCGTTGCCGCGTTGCTCATCATCGAGCGAGAGAACGCCGAGACATGAGTGTTCATCGAAATGAACTGAGAGCCCTTGGTCACGAGCCGAGGGCGTCTCCAAAGGAAGCACCTTTTAGGCCCGCCTCATTTAAATTGATCCGGTCGGCCGTCGCTTGGTCGAGCCAAATCGCGTGACGAGGTACGCCCGGCAATACCGGTGATGCGCCGCTTCGCCCGAATGCGGACATTCGCGTATTTATTGAATTTCGATCATGCCCGCCGGGGTTGCCAGTACCGGAGTAAGATTTCACCGAAACTGGCAGCTTATTTTTGGATTGGGCGCATAGCCCGTTACTGCCACCTGCATACTCTGGCCCCAGCACAAACTGGGGCCCGCCCTTCGGCCGAACACCGTAATAGGGGTGTTCCACGGGACCGAAGGACTCAGCACATAGATGTTCGGTGCGGAGCCCATGACGGTGCCGCACAGCGGCATCCAATACGCACAACCTTCGAGCTGGATGGAGCCGGGCGGAATTTTCCGCTTGGCGGCCTCAGCTTGCGTAGTCATGCCTATAGCGGCGCAGACCACCGCTGTAATCGCAATTATTCGAGCGATTCTCATGTTGTCCCCGTGGTTAGAGGCCCGCTTCCGGCAGGCTCACAAATAAAACAGGCGGGATCGATGTTGCGCAACCAGACCATTACACCTCATCCGGCTTACCTGTTGGCTTGGCTACCTGCACACTACATTCCCTGCTTACGCTTTGTCGGTCGCATGCCGTCAAAAGCAGACATTCGCACCGCAGAAAGTCATGTCTGGTTTACCCCCGAAAGCGGACACTGTGCGGTGCAGCTAGGGGTGTCCGCTATGGGCCAAAAGCGGACATCGGATACAAGATCCTTAGCGCGCTGGATCGAGGGGCATTTGCAGGGTGCCACCGCCGACCATTCCTGCTGCGTCAACGATGACATGGTATGCCTGGCCCGGTGGCGGAGGACTCACGACAGTGCGCGCTCCTCCAACCAGTCGACGTAAAGCAGGCGCTCCGCAAAGAGCCACATACCGTCGACTTTTGTGAACGTGTCAAGGTATCGGAGCGACGCGACCATCAGGCGCCGGTTTCCACCGTTCACCGTGACGTGATGCGCAAGGCAGTAGGCTTCCCCTGTGGCGGTATCGCCAGTTAGCGTGAAGATGGTGCTCTGTCCGACGAAATGCGTCGTGGCGTCGTACCGATTCAGGTCTGCAAAAACCGGAGCGAGCGCTTCGCGCGAATGTAGTTCTTGCGAGGGCTTTGGATCCTTGGCGTTCATATACACTACGAAATGGGCGTCTATGGTGAATAGGGCCACCTGGCCTTTGCCATCGCGACGATCGGCGCAGTGGGCGTAGGCTTCGACGAGTTCCCGGATAGCGAGGCGATCTGCGGCTTCCTGAGGCGCGATGGCGAAGTGTTTGCTCATCGTGCCCGCTTCAAGCTTCCAAGATTGCACGGGTTTCGAGAAATGCCTCGATCCCGTATCGGCCATATTCCCGGCCCACACCGGAGTATTTGAATCCACCCCAAGGTGCCTGTGGATCGTCAGTCATGCCGTTGATCACCACCCGGCCGGCCCGCAACTGAGAGGCCACGCGACGCGCGCGCTGGACGTCGGCCCCGATGACGGCGGCGTGAAGACCATATCTGGAGTCGTTGGCGATCGAGATCGCGTCGTCCTCGGACTCGTAGGCGATGACGCTGAGCACGGGGCCGAAAATCTCTTCCCGGGCGATCGTCATGTCGTTATTCACATTGACGAAAACGGTGGGCTTCACGAAGTAACCCGCCTCAAGGCCTTCGGGACGACCCTCGCCCCCGACCAGCACCTCTGCGCCCTCCTCAATGCCCCTGCGGATGAAGGATTGCACGCGCTCGTACTGCTTCTGCGACACCATCGGTCCGACAGCGCTCTTGGGATCACCTGGGGCGCCGACGCGGAAGGCGCGCATGGCACCTACGATGGCGCGCTTGGCGGCCTCCAGCTGCTTCCTTGGCACAAGAAGTCGTGTCCCGGCGGCGCAGGCTTGACCGCTGTTCAAAAACGCCATGCCGAGCGCCGCTGGGATTGCCTCATCTAGATCGGCGTCATCGAGCAGGATAGTCGGCGACTTGCCGCCCAGCTCAAGCGTGACGCGCTTCATCGTGGCGGCGCCGTCGCGCATGATGGATTCGCCCACAGCAACCGAGCCCGTAAATGAGATTTTATCCACGTTCGGATTGCGCACCAGCTCCGCGCCGACGACGTCCCCGCGGCCTGTGACAATGTTGAGAAGGCCCTTCGGAAGCTTCGCCTCATGGAGAGCCTCGATCAGTACCCGCGTCTGCAATGCGCTCAACTCGCTGGGTTTGATGACGACGGTACAGCCTGCGGCAACCGCCGAGGCGAGCTTCAAGCAAATGAATAACGCGTTCGCATTCCACGCGGTAATCAGGCCGGCCACGCCGACCGGTTCCAAGGTAACCGTGGTTCTGCCCCAGCTACGGGTAAATTGCATTTCCTGAAGCGCCCGTTCGGCTGCCAGAAACGCGTTGACGCCGGACTGCACAATTAGTCCGGCGAACTGCACGACGCCGCCGTATTCTTCCACCATTGCGGCCGTTACGTCCTCGATGTGCGCAGAAGCAGCTGCATGAAGCCGGTGCAAAATCTCTACGCGATCTTCCTTCGTCGACTGACCGAACGTCGCGAATGCGCGCCTAGCCGCGGCGATTGCGCGCCGTGTATCGTGTTCGTCGGCCAGTGTGACGGTGCCAATAAGTTGACCGTCGACGGGCCTGATGATGTCCATCACCTCGCGGCCGTGGGACGCAACGAACGCCCCGTCAATATAGTGCGTCGTAAGCGTTATCATCTCCTCGTCGTTCGCGGCGGCGTTCATCCCGTTTCTCCTTGCACGGAAATTCCCGTTTAGAACGAAGTGATGACGACGCGGTTGAGCGAGCCATCCTTGAGGGCCGCGTAACCGTCGTTTACCTCGCGTAGCGAAATTCTTTTCGAAACTAAGTCGTCCAGGTTCATCCGTCCTTGCAGGTATAGATCTGCGTACATCGGGATATCGCGCTTGGCATTCGTGGAGCCGAAATTCACGCCTTGAATGCGCTTCTGTTTGTCTATCGCGTTCACGATGTTTAGGCTGATCTGCACATCGGGCCTCGCCACTCCGACCAGATAGAGGCCGCCGCCGGTGCCAAGCATGGCGAGTCCCTGCTCGGTCACCGACTTCAGTCCGACGAAGTCGAACACGTGATCGACTCCTTCAGGTAGAAGATTACGCACGGCCTCGACCGGTTCACTCTTAGTGGAGTCAATGATGTCCGTTGCGCCGAAGCGCAGAGCCGCGTCGAGTCGTTTCGTCTGGATGTCGATGACAATGATCCTCGACGCGCCAGCGATGCGCGCGCCACTTACGGCGTTGAGACCAACCCCTCCGGCTCCAAGGATCACAATAGTGTCGCCGGCGCTGACGTTTGCGGTATTCAAGACGGAACCGGCGCCAGTCACTACGCCGCAGCCGAGCAACGCAGCCTGGGCGAACGGGAGCTCCTTCGGCACTACGGCGAGCTGGTTCTCATGAATGAGCGCGGTTTCAGCGAAGCCGCCGAGGCCAAAGCCCTGAAACAAACCGATCCCAACGCGGCTTAGACGCGGTGCTTCGGTCGACCGGCGCAAAGTCGACGCCGGATGCCGGCACTGGAACGACCGGCCGGATAGACACCGTGCGCACGCTCCGCATGACTGAGCGAGCGAACCCACGACGTGATCTCCGACGCGGATTTGCGCTACGTCGGACCCGACTGCAGATACGATACCAGCGACCTCGTGACCAAGCACCGCTGGTGTTGGAACGAAATCGTGAGTGGCAAAGAGCAGGTCAGTGTGACATAGCCCGGACGCTTGGACGTCTACGAGAACTTCGTGCCCAATGGGCATCGCAATGTCCACATTCTCGAGGTCAAACCCGCGACCGATCGCGTTAAGCACAAGCGCCTTCACGTGGCGGCCTCCCTTCAGCTACTTCGAACCGACGAGCATTCCAAAGCGAACCGGCAAAGCCATGGGCTGGCGCTTTGCCGGTTCGGGTTAATCGGTTTTTCTGAATCGGTGGCCGCTTATGTTGGTTGTTGCGACCGCTCATGTTCGTCGGATGAGTTTGAACTAGTAGCCACTCATACGTCCAAGATATCTTTACTATCGGACCAATCGCAGTAAGGTATCGGAATGGAATTGCGGCACCTGCGGTATTTCATAATGGTCGGCGAGGAGC
>DAISKM010000323.1:0-4774 GCA_036820945.1 Pseudolabrys sp. | reverse complement strand
CACCACAAGCCGCACTTTGCGCGGCTCCGCGTTGCGGTAACGGGCAAACTGATAGGTGCCCAGCGCAAACGCAAGTGCACCCAGTCGCTCGTCATGAGGCGCATTCGCAAAGCGATATGTTCCCGGTGGCAAAAGGCTCGGCAATTGTCCCGGCCGAAAACGGTCCACATCGGTCTCGCCGGGACTTTCAAGGCCGAACAGGACAGCGGCGAGCTTGCCGTCGATGGCGGGCAGCAACAGCAAGCGACTGGGTTTGGCCTCGAACCCGGCGGCGGCAATAAACCCGCGCTCACGCTCGCCAAACGGCCTGCGCACCGCATCGAAGTTTCCACGATGGACAAACCAGATCGGCGTCGCCTGCGTCTTGCCGGCGCTTGCAAAAACAGGATGCATGTTACCCCGCGGTCTCGTGCCAATGCGTCGATCAGTGGACATATCGGTTATGGAAAAAAATCATGCGCGAACAAGGCCAGTTTACAAGTTAACCAGTCATTAGGGTTAACGTTTTATTGCTCGGATATGCCGCTCACGACACGCGCCGTTCGTCTGGCTGCCCGAGCTTCCGTAATTGCCGCCCTCGCCGCGTCCGCAGCAGGCTGCTCGAATGGTGGACCTCGCGATGCGACCGGTTCGCTAGGCTCGGCCAGCGCTACGACGGGCCAGACCGATGCGCGGAGTTCCCTGGAGGCCCTCGGCGCTCGCTATCGCGATAATCCGAACGATGTCGATGCGGCCATCGCATACGCGCGCGCCTTGCGGGCCACCGATCAGCGGGCTCAGGCGGTCGCCGTGCTCGAACAGGCATCGATTCGCAACCCGCGCAGCATGCCCTTGCTGGGTGCCTACGGCCGTGCCCTGGCTGAGACGGGCCAGTACAAGCAGGCGATCGAAACGCTCGGCCGCGCGCACACGCCCGACAATCCGGATTGGAGCATCCTCAACGTGCAAGGCGCGGTACTGGATCAGATGGGCCGGCATGCCGAGGCGCAACGTCACTATGCGTCCGCGCTCAAAATCGTGCCGGACGAACCCACTGTGCTCTCGAATCTCGGCTTGTCGTACCTGCTGACAAAGGATCTGAAAAACGCAGAGATAACCTTGCGGCGCGCGGCGGCGCAGCCGAACGCCGGACCGAAAGTACGCCAGAATCTGGCGTTGGTCGTCGGCTTGCGTGGCCGCTTCGAGGAGGCGGAAAAAATCGCTAGCGCTGATCTGCCCGACAACGAAGCCGCCGCCAATGTCAATTATCTGCGGCAAATGCTTGCGCAGCAGCAGCACGACCTGAAAAAGCTGGGCCGCGCCTCTGTTCCCGCGCCCGATACCGGCTCCTGATCCCGGATACTCGAGATATCGGCGGCAGCGCGCCGGCTTTTTCTATTGCAGCGCCATAACCTTGATCGCTGCCGGCCCGAGAATGACGATGAAAAGCACGGGCAGGAAAAAGAGAATCATCGGCACGGTCAGCTTGGGCGGCAGGCCAGCCGCTTTTTTCTCGGCTTCAGCCATACGCATGTCACGGTTTTCCTGAGCCATCACGCGCAACATGGTTGCAAGCGGCGTTCCGTACCGTTCGGACTGCTGCAAGGCCATACAGACGGACTTGACGCCGTCGAGATCCGTCCGCTTTCCAAGGTTTTCGTAAGCCTGGCGGCGGTCCGGGAGATAGGACAGCTCGGCGGTGGTGAGCATGAGCTCCTCAGCCAGCGCCACGGATTGCGTCCCGACTTCGTCACTGACCTTTCTGAATGCAGCTTCGATCGACATGCCCGATTCAACGCAAATCAGCAGCAAGTCGAGCGTGTCGGGGAAGGCCCGCTTGATCGACAACTGCCGGCGTTTGATCTTGTTCTTCAGCAGCAAGAGCGGCAGCTGCATGCCAATGTAGGCTGCAAAGAAACAAATGCCGAGCTTGATCGTCGCAGGCTGATCGAACTTCAGAATCACAAACAGATAGATCAACGCGAACAGAAAACAGGCTACCGGCGTGACCATCCGGACAAAGAGGTAAGTGATATAAGGCGCCTGGCCGCGATAGCCGGCCTGTACGAGCTTCAGTCTTGCCTCTTCCTGGCCGACCCACTTGCTGAGGTTAAATCGGTCGACGACGGTCTGAACGTATTGTTTCGGCGTCTGTCTTAGTTTGACTTTCTGATTTTCCTGCGACAGGCGCTCACGCTCGCGTTGGCGAATCTTTTCCCGTTCGAGCGCCACGGCACGCATGCGCTTGTCGAGAGGATTGACCAGGACCAGCGGCATCGCAAGCGTAAGCACCGTGGCGGCCGCCGCGACGGCCGCGAACAGCATCGTCAGCGTCTTTACGTTCAGAGCACCGATGAGGAAATCCATCATCGCCGGATGCCTAGAAGTCGAAATTGATCATTTTTTTCATGACCAGCACGCCCATCGTCATCCACACCGCCGAGCCAGCCAGCATGATGTGGCCCATCGAATTGGTGAACAGCAGCGTGATGTAATTCGGTGCAGTCAGGTAAACCAGGATCATCACCGCAATGGGCAGCGCACCGATGATCGCCGCTGACGCCTTTGCCTCCTGCGACATTGCCTGAATCTTGGCCCGCATCTTTTTGCGATCGCGTAACACCTTCGAGAGGTTGCCGAGCGCTTCGGAGAGGTTGCCGCCCGCTTTCTGCTGGATAGCCACCACGATCCCGAAGAAATTTGCCTCCGGCAGCGGAGTACGCTCGTACAATTTGCCGCAAGCCTCGCCCAGCGGCATTCCGATGGCTTGAGTTTCCATGATCAGCCGAAATTCCGTCTTCAGCGGCTCGGATGATTCGACCGTGATCATCTTTATGCAATCGAGCAGTGGCAGGCCGGCTTTCACGCCGCGGACGATGATGTCGACCGCATCCGGCAGTCCTTCCAGAAACTTCGCCTCGCGCCGTTTCCTCAAGAACGACAGCAGCCAGCGCGGAACGCCAAAAGCTCCGGCGAAGCCCAAGCCGGCTGCAGCGAGCAGCCCCGTGCCCGACAAAAAGCCGAAGGCAAACATGCCGACCCCGATGGCGGCCGAGATGATCACGAATTGACGTTTCGACCAGGTCAACCCGGCACGGGTGATCCGAACCGAGATGGGCACGCTTTTGCTTTTCTTGCGGCGCTCTTCGAGATCCTTGAGCGAGGATTCGACGATGTCACGTCGGGACTTCTGGGGCCCACGGGCGGCGCGCGATAGCGGCTCGGTCTTGGCAACGCTCTGCATGCGCTGCTCGGCTTTGCGCTCGCCCGACAGATACGGATAGATAAATACGTATACCACTCCGCCAATGGCGACCGAGACCAGGAAAAAGACCGCGATAGCCTGCACAACGCCCCCCGCCTATGCCCGCATGGCTTCGTTCGCCGCATCCGCCGCATCGAGAGCCGCGGCGAGACGCTTTTCCTCGCCGTAGTAACGGGCTCGATCCCAGAAGCGCGGATGCCCAATGCCGGTCGACCGGTGACGACCGCTAATGTTGCCTTTGGCGTCCTCGCCTTCCATGTCGTAGAGGAAAATGTCCTGCGTAACGATGACGTCGCCTTCCATTCCCATCACTTCGGTGATGTGGGTGATCTTGCGCGAACCGTCGCGCAAGCGCGCGGCCTGAACTACGACGTCAACCGAGGCGCATATCATTTCGCGGATAGTACGCGACGGCAGGGAAAAGCCGCCCATCGTTATCATCGACTCTAGTCGGGACAGCGCTTCGCGGGGATTGTTGGCGTGCAGCGTGCCCATCGAGCCGTCGTGGCCCGTATTCATGGCCTGCAGCAGATCGAAAGCCTCCGGTCCGCGCACTTCGCCGACGATGATTCGTTCTGGCCGCATACGCAGACAGTTACGCACGAGATCCCGCATGGTGACCTGGCCCTCACCCTCGAGATTCGGCGGCCGCGTCTCGAGTCGCACGACGTGAGGCTGCTGCAGCTGCAACTCCGCAGCGTCTTCGCAGGTGATGATGCGCTCATCGTGGTCGATAAACCTGGTCAGGCAGTTGAGCAGCGTGGTCTTGCCTGAGCCGGTGCCGCCAGAAACCAGGGTGTTCACGCGGCTGCGGCCGATGATGCGAAGGATCTCCGCCCCTTGGTGGGTGATGGTGAACTGGCCGGAAAGGTCGATGCCGAGCTGCTTGATCACGTCCCGGCGCACTTCCGCAACCGTGACCTTGAGCATGACCTGATCGCGTCCGCGTACGGCGATTCCGTTCACCACCTTGATGCCATCGCCGACCAGCCGTGCTGCAAGATCATAAGCCTGTTGCGACTCCGCTTGACTGGCCGCGCTGCCAGAAAGCATTACGCCGTCGCCGACCCCTTCGACGTGAATGTCGGCACCCGGAATCGTCTGTTTGATTGCGTTGCGCACGCCATTGAGATCGCGTTTTACTGCGATGTCGAACCCGGCGATCTGCCTGCCGTCGGCATCGAAGAAGAAAATGTTGGTTTGCCCGACGGCGACCCCGATGATGTACACCCGCCGCGAGGAACGAATCACCGCATTGGCGACCTTGGGATCGGCAACAAGTACATCCTTGATGTCAGCCGGCAGATCGATCGCAACCGATTTGCCAATTCCGAGCGGAACAAAACGGGACGTCGCTTCGCTCGCGGCGACTCGGATGATGGGAGTCTGTGTTGCTGCTTCGGCCGCCACTGCCTGCCCGATCGATGCAAGATCGACTAAGGCAAACAATGCGCCCAATGTGGCTGTGCAAATTGCTGTCCGGTTCGCCATAGCCCCCTTCATCCCCAATTGGTCATCGCGGCGTGGTCG
>DAISKM010000322.1:0-4805 GCA_036820945.1 Pseudolabrys sp. | reverse complement strand
TTACTATGCCGCGCACCGACCTGGCGCAGACGATCTGGGGCGAAGTCGCGAAAGTGTCGGGCCTTCCGCCCGCGTTGCCGCCGTGGCAGATCGTTCGTGAGCGCCGTGCGACGTTTGCCGCCACACCGGAACAAAATGCGCTGCGTCCGCCGGCAGAAACGAAATGGGATAACCTTTTCCTCGCAGGGGACTGGACCGCGACCGGCTTGCCGGCCACGATTGAAAGCGCAGTTCGCTCCGGCTATCGCGCCGCCAATCTCGCCGGCCAGCGCCTTAAGGCTGTCGCATGACGTTGGTGGAGAAATCGCATTCCTCGCCCGGTATCGGCGATGCGGCCGACGGGGCCGGACAGGCGCTGCTCGAATGCCAGCAGAGCGACGGGCATTGGGTGTTTGAACTAGAAGCCGACGCGACGATTCCCTCCGAATATATTTTGCTTCGCCACTATCGCGGCGAGCCGAGAGACGCGGTGCTTGAGCAGAAGATTGCCAACTATCTGCGACGCATCCAAGGCAAGCATGGCGGCTGGCCGCTTTATCACGACGGCGATTTTGACATGAGCGCGAGCGTCAAAGCGTACTTTGCGCTCAAGATGATCGGCGACAGCCCGGATGTCCCTCATATGAAACGGGCCCGCGAAGCTATTCTCGCGCGCGGTGGGGCCACCCGCTGCAACGTATTCACGCGCGCGTTGCTGTCGCTCTATGGGATTTTGAGCTGGCCCAGCGTGCCGGAAATGCCGATCGAAATTATGTTGCTGCCGCGGTGGTTTCCGTTCCACCTCTCGAAGGTTTCGTATTGGGCGCGAACTGTCCTTGTCCCGCTCCTGGTCCTGCTGGCGTTGCGTCCGCGGGCAAGGAATCCCCTTGGGATCAGGATAGACGAGCTTTTTCTGCAGCCTCCGCTCTCGATCGGGTCTGCGGCCAAGGCGCCGCATCAGCGCTGGACCTGGTTTATTCTTTTTCGCGCGCTCGATGCCGTGCTCCGTCCGGCAAGTAAACTATTTCCCAAAACCTTGCGTCGCCGATCGATTGATAGAGCCGTTGGCTTCGTGACCGAGCGTCTCAATGGCGACGATGGATTGGGCGCAATCTTTCCGGCCATGGCCAATGCCACGATGATGTTTGATGTGCTCGGCGACAGCGAGAAGGCTGCTGTCGCGCGCGGTTCGGTGGAGAAATTGCTGGTTGTCGGAAAAAATGAAGCCTATTGCCAGCCCTGCGTATCGCCGGTTTGGGATACGGCGCTCACGTGTCACGCATTGCTGGAACTGGGGAGCAATGAATCGCGCGCGGCCGCTCTGCGCGGGCTCGATTGGCTGTTACCGCGCCAGTTGCTCAACGTTGTTGGCGATTGGGGGTTCCGGCGCCCAAAGGTGCGGCCGGGCGGCTGGGCTTTTCAGTATGCCAATGCGCATTATCCCGACCTCGATGACACGGCCGTCGTTGTCATGGCGATGGACCGAGCCCGCCGGATCGGGGCAGGGGCGCGCTACGACCACGCCATCGAGCGCGGGGTGGAATGGATCAAGGGCATGCAGAGTCGTAACGGGGGCTGGGCGGCTTTCGACGTAGACAATGTCTATGATTATCTCAACAACATTCCATTTGCCGACCATGGCGCCCTGATCGATCCGCCGACGGAGGATGTCACGGCGCGTTGCGTCTCGATGCTGGCGCAGCTCGGCGAAACATTGGACAACAGCGAGTGCCTTTCGAGAGGCATCGACTATCTTCGGACGACGCAAAGGCCCGACGGGAGCTGGTATGGACGTTGGGGCCTCAATTATATCTACGGCACCTGGTCTTCTCTCTGCGCCCTCAATGCTTGCGGCATTGACCGACGTTCCGCGCAAATCCGCAAGGCCGTTGAGTGGCTTCTGTCTATTCAGAATCCCGATGGCGGATGGGGCGAGGATGGCACCAGCTACAAGCTCGACTATCGCGGCCACGAACCAGCTCTTAGCACGCCATCCCAGACCGCCTGGGCTCTGCTCGGCCTGATGGCCGCTGGCGAGACAAATAATCCGGCGGTCGAAAGGGGCGTCCGCTACCTTTCCAAAACACAGACTCAAAGCGGTTTGTGGGATGAGGAGCGATTTACGGCAACCGGCTTTCCACGCGTTTTCTATCTGCGATATCACGGCTACCGGAAGTTTTTTCCGTTGTGGGCACTCGCGCGCTATCGCAACCTGAAGACCAAAAACGATCCCGGCATTATTTTTGGGATGTAACTCTCAGCGGCTAGCCATCGCGTCAAAGCGCGCTTTTTGATCGTTATTCAGCTTCACATAAAATTTGTCGAAGGTGATTTGCACAGTCGTTGCTGCATAATTCATGGCAGTCAAGTGGTCATTGGCAGCATCCAATCGTGCGATTGGATCCGCGGGTATCGGCTGCGCGCAGGAAGCGATCAGCATTTTGGCCATATCGGAAGCGGTTCTGTGCAAAGTTTCGAAGCTTTGGGCCTGATCCTTGTCCGGCCGAACTCTCATTTCGATTTCCTTTATGAGTCGTTCCGCTCTTTCCGCGTTTTGAGCGGCGCATGCCTGAAATTGCTTGTTCATGCCGGGATTTGCAGCGCCGGAATCGGGTTGTGGTGCTTTGTCAGGCTGAAGCTTCGCAAAACTGTTTTTCTGCGCATAGGTAAGCGTCTCATAGAAATTCTTTAAGGGCTCGCGCAGGAAAACGCCGCCATCGCGGACCGTCCAAAGGGTCTGCACCAATGCCCGTAGTCGGTCAGGCGGCGAGAGTGTGCCGACGCCTCGGCAATCGGCCCTAATTTTACTGGCGGCTTCTGCTGTAGCAGTCTGCACTTTTTCGAGCGCCGTCCGCTGACTGCCGGACAACTGGACTGTTTGTTCGACACGCGATGACGGCCAGTTGGTGGATGAGGCCGAAGGACCGCATTTGTCCAGCGAACTATCGTTGTCCGCGTCGGTTCTGACAGCTGAACCGGTGGTCGCAGTGCGAGGCAATGATCGCCGCAAATCAAGACGCCCGGTGATTGTATCTGCAATCACATCGAACCCATGACCGCGCAGGCGCAAGGCGTAGTCATCTGGCCAGAACGTAAATCCCAGTGCATCCTCGTAAGCGCTTGGCCAGGCGGGAGGACCGACCCATCCCAGACGGGCGCCTGAAGGGTTCAGACTTTCCTGGGACGCGGCTGCCCGCTCAGCGGCTGCGGCGCGAGCGGCAGCAGCGCGGGCGGTGCGACCCGAAGCGGCGCGGTTATAGTGGCGAGCGCGGGGACGATGGCCAATGTGGCCGAGTGCATGGCGAAAAGGCCGTGTAAGACCGCCGATTATGCCTTGTGGCGACAGTTGTGCACTAACCGCATCGGGTGCGGCCGTTGCACCCAACGCCACAAATACAAGGATGACGCGCCCGCGCATGGCCGAACCCCGAAGGTGTTTGGCGCACAATTGAACGATGGTCTTTCATAACGAGCCACCAAGCCCGTGAGTTCCATCTTATCGAATTTGGCGCGCTCGTCACTATTCGGCGCGCCTTGCGCGACCCGTTATCCCGCTTTAAGCAGCTCGGGCTTGTCTTTGTTTTTCCGAATTTCCTCGAGCTTTTGCTCAACGTGCTTCGAAAAGACGTATTGCGCGGGCCTTTGACGATCGAGTGGTAATTCGGGCTTCATCTCGCCCTCGGTACGCACCCCTCCCAGACTTACGGCCAAAGCCTTCAGTGGGTGGGCGATCGCATCATTGACGGCGGAAGCCTCATAGCCTGAATGGACCATGCAGTCGGCGCACTTCTCGTAGTTGCCGGTGCCGTAAGCATCCCAATCGGTCTCGTTCATAAGCTCATTGAAGGTTCGTGCGTAGCCCTCGCCGAGCAGGTAGCAGGGCTTCTGCCAGCCGAAAATTGTGCGGGTCGGATTGCCCCACGGCGTGCAATGGTAGCTCTGGTTACCGGCGAGAAAATCGAGGAACAGGCTCGATTGGCTGAACGACCATTTGTCTTTACTTGCTCCGCGCTTGAATATGTCGCGGAACAGCTGCTTGGTCTTGCCACGATTGAGAAAGTGCTGCTGGTCGGGCGCACGCTCGTATGCATAGCCCGGCGACACCGTGATGCCATCGACCCCTAACTCCATCACGGTATCAAAGAACGCCGCCACACGGTCGGCCTGCGCCGTGTTGAACAAAGTGCAGTTGATGTTGACGCGGAAGCCGCGCTCCTTGGCGCGCTTGATTGCCGATACAGCGCGGTCGTAAGTGCCCGGTTGGCAGACCGACTGGTCATGCATTTCCTTGTCGCCATCAAGATGCACCGACCAGGTGAAAAAGACGCTCGGCTCGTACTGCGAAAGCTTCTTCTCCATAAGCAGTGCGTTGGTGCAAAGGTAGACGAATTTCTTGCGCGCGATGATGCCGCGCACGATTTCCGGCAGTTGCTTGTGCAGCAACGGTTCGCCGCCGGCGATCGAGACAACAGGCGCACCACATTCGTCGACTGCATGCAGCGCGTCCTTGGCGGACATATTCTGATGCAGGATCGGATCGGGATAGTCGATTTTCCCGCATCCGGCGCAAGCCAGATTGCATCGGAACAACGGCTCGAGCATCAGCACCAGCGGATAGCGCTTTCGGCCGATTAGACGCTGGCGGATGACGTAGCTACCGACAAATAGTTTCTGAAGAAGAGGAATGCCCAAGATCACTATCCTTGCTGATTTGCTGGGTGCCGGTCACGTCGAGTAGCTCTACGGGCACCCTGAATTCGATGTGCTCATCCTGGCCAGGGAGGGTGAAAACTTCCACCGGTCCGATGGCGCGCAACGCATTGATC
>DAISKM010000321.1:0-4808 GCA_036820945.1 Pseudolabrys sp. | reverse complement strand
GGTCACGGGCTGATGATAGGCGACGATTGCCAGCGTTTCGGTGGCGGCACGCGAAAGCTTGCGCGTCTCGACGACCTGCTTTGTAAGCAGCCACGACAGGTCGACCGCGGTGCGGAACGCCCATTTCTTGCCGACTTTGACAAGATTGACGCCACGGCTGGCGTATTCGTCGCGAAGTTGTGCGAGAGCATTCTTGACGTTGACTCCGCTCGGGAGCCTTCGCGCCAACATGGCTTCGTCGAGCGGCTCCCCTGCGGCGAACAGGATAGCCTCGAGGAGCCGCAGTTCTTCCGGCCGTGACGCCGGAGCCGGCGCGGCCTCGGCGGCCGGCTCATTGTTTTGCACCACCACGAGCTTCTTGGCCGCTCCCGGCATGGACAACTTCCCCTTATGCTTTTTCTTGCGCGTCATGCGTCGTTGCATTTCCAATCGCGCCGACGCGCTTGCGCATGTAGAGCGGCGCGAATGACTCTCTTTGGTGAATTTCGGCAAGCCCCTCACGCACGAGCTCGAGCACGGAGGCGAATGAAGAGGCAAATACCGTTGCGGCAAGCGCCGGTTCGACGACATAACTGATCAAAAATTCATCAATGCGGGACCAGTCCTTCGACTGGCCCATCAATCGCTCCAGCGCCGACCGCGCTTCGGCCAATGACCATACCGTGCGCTGCTTGAATCGCACGCGCGACAGGGCGCTGCGTGATCGTTGCGTGGCATAGGCGGACAGCAAATCGTAAAGCGTTGCCGACCATTCCGGCTGCTTGATCTCGTCGATCGGTTCGGGAAGTCCGCGCGGAAAAATGTCCCGATTGAGTTGCGGGCGGTCCATCATCCTTGTTGCGACGTCGCGAATTGCTTCAAGCCGGCGCAGGCGATGAGCCAAGGCCAGCGCCATCTCCTCCGCGCTCGGTCCGTCGCCGGACTCCACTTCGGGCAGCAGCAGGCGCGACTTGAGATAGGCGAGCCAAGCGGCCATCACGAGATAATCGGCGGCGAGTTCGAGGCGTAATTGCCGCGCCGCCTCGATGAAAGACAAATACTGGTCGGCAAGCGCCAAAATCGAGATCTTGGCGAGATCCACTTTTTGCTGGCGCGCAAGCATCAGCAACAGGTCGAGCGGCCCCTCGAAGCCCTCGACGTCGACGATCATCGCCGGCTCGGTCGTACCGCGGTCGGCGCCGAGGCTGGTGTCGAATTCCTCGGTACTCATGAGACGGTCTTCCGTTGCGACGACATTCGCCCGTCCCCGGCGATTTGCGCGAATATCTGGCGGGCGGCGTGCGTGTCGAATTCCTCGGGTGCCGAGCGAGCAGCAAGCGCCGCATCAGCTCGAACTGCAGAATCGCCGGAAAGTTTCGGCGCTTCCGCCGCGACGGCCTCCATCTCGCGCATGTCGCCATTGCAATGAAGGACGACATCGCACCCCGCCGCCAGCGCAGCGCGGCCACGTTCGGCGATGGTGCCCGACAGGGCATTCATCGAAATGTCGTCGGTCATCAGCAGGCCTCGAAATCCGATAAAGCCGCGAATCACTTGCCTCACCATTGTGACCGAAGTGGTGGCCGGCGCGACCGGGTCGAAGGCACTAAACACAACATGTGCGGTCATGCCGATCGGCAAGCTTGCAAGCGCGCGGAAGGCTGCAAAATCGGTCTCCTCAAGTGTTTTGCGATCTGTATCGACCACTGGAAGCTTGTGGTGGCTATCCGCATTTGCCCGTCCATGGCCAGGGAGGTGCTTGAGAACCGGAAGGACACCCCCGGCCTGAAGTCCCTCTGCAATCGCCCTGGCTATAGCGGCGACCTTGCCGGCTTCGCTCCCATAGGCCCGATCGCCTATGACCTGATCGCTACCCGCCAACGGTACGTCTCCCAAGGGCAGGCAATCTGCATCGATTCCCACCGGTCTAAGATCGGCCGCCATCAAATGGCCAGCAAGCCGGGCTGCTGCAATGCCGGACGCCGGATCGCGGTCATAAATCTCCCCGTAGCGCGCTCCTGGCGGATACACGGGCCAGTGCGGCGGTCCAAGCCGCTGGACGCGTCCACCCTCCTGATCGACGAAAACCGGTGCTTGCCAGCCGACACAATCGCGAAATGATTGAGTGAGTTCCGTTATTTGATCCGGTGTACTCACGTTTCGCTTGAAGATGATCAGGCCCCAGGGCCCGGCATCGCGGAGAAATGAGCGCTCACTGGCAGTAAGGCTCAAGCCTGCCAGGCCTGTGATAAACGCGCGCGCCGCCATTGGCGCGGATTAGCCCGCGTCCGGCGCCAGGGTCAAGTTTTGGCTCGTTAATTTCGCGGAACCAGGCACTGGCCGCCCGCCGCCTTGAGGCTCGAGCACCATTCGCTCGCTTCGTTGGCGCTGGCAAAGGGCCCAATCATGGCGCGGTAGTAAGTTCCCTTCGTCCCCAGATCGGCCTTTTGGATCGACAATTCGCGCCCGTTGAGTTGGCTCGGATATTTGGCCTGGAGACTGCGGTATGCCGCCTGGGCCTCACCCTCGCTGCGCTGCGACGATACCTGGACAAAGGTGCCGCTGCCCGGGGAACTGCTGGCCGGAGGAGCCGGCGCGGCCGCCTGCGGGGCAACCGCAGCCGTCTGGCTGGGCGGAGCCTGTGTCCGCGCCGGCGAAGCGTCCGGCGATAGCGATAGCGGCACATTAGGTGCCGGGGTGGCCTGACGTACAGGCTGCGTGCCACGCGCTGGCGGGTTCGAATTCGTACTCGGCTCCGGTTCGGCTATCGCGTTATCAGCCGAAGGACGCGGTGCAGGTGCCCCCGCCCTCGGAGCTTGCGCCGGTGAACGGGTGGGCGGTGCGGCCGCGATCGCCGCCGCACCCTGCGGCATCGCATCGGCTTGCTGATCCGGGCGGATCGCGATCGTTCGCACCTTCTTGGGCTCGCTTCCAACCACGCCGCTGCCCAGCGCCGACTGCTGCACAGGCTGCGACAGGACTGCCGTCGCAGGCTTTTCGATTGGCTGCTCCTCGCGCGACACCAGCTTTTCGCTCTGGCCGCGTTCGTTAACGCGTTCGGTAATCAATTTGCTCGATTGCGCATCTTTGCCGGCCGCCGCCGGAACGACCTTGGTCGGTCCCGCATCCGCCTTGATGACCGGGGGCGGTTGGTTCGCGGTCGACGATCCAAACAGGGCGCGATAACCGAAAGCTCCCGCCGTCCCTACGACCGCCAACGCGCAAACGCCGGCGATCGCCATAACGGCGAAGCGGCGACGAGATGGCGGAGCATCCTCGTAATATTGCTCTTCGCCATATTGCGCCGCATCCTGCTCGTAAGCGTCCTGCTGATATTCTTCCTGGTTTGCCGCGTAACGTGCTTCGTCCTGGGACTGATAAAAATCTTCGCCCGTCGCCGGCGCGTTGCCGTAAGACTGACGGCCGTAATCTTGGCCAGTTTCGCTCGCAGGCGGCTGTGTCGATTGCTCGAATGGCGCCGCGCGCCCAGAGTAGAATTGATCGCCGGAGGATCTCCGGGCGCTCGCGGGCTGTCGCGCGTCGAGGTCTGCCGCATCGCCATAGGACGGCCTGTTGCTCCAATCGGGATACTCGGCCGGCGGCGGCGAGGTCGGCCGCCCTGCAACGCGACCATATTCTCCAAATGGGTCGGTTTGTCCGATCAGTCTGGCCAGTTCGGCGAGCGGGTCATTGCTCGGAGCTTTCGCTTGGCCGCGCACAGGCGGTTCACTTGCACGGTACGTTCGCTGGCTTTGGTCGTCGGCCATTCGGTCCCCGGTTACTCCGCTCGTCCCGCTCTTATAGACGCTGGCCACTCACCACGCCAAGCGCAGAGCCGTAACAGACGAGACTTATCTCATTTCTTCCGGCGCGCTGACCCCAAGCAATGCCAAGCCCGAGGCAAGAACGATGATGATCCCCTGCACCAGAGCGAGCCGGGCTTTTGTTGTTTCTGGATCATTCTGGATAATGAAGCGTAAATGAGGCAAGTCTTTTCCTTTTGTCCACTGTGTATGAAATTCGCTTGCTAATTCATATAGATAGAACGCTATTCGATGCGGTTCGTGAGCGGCCGCAGCAGCCTCGATGGTGCGAGGGTATAGGGCGATTTGGCGAAGTAGAGAAAGCTCGCCGGCGTCGCTGAGCCGATCGAGCAATGCCCGCTTTAGGTACGCCGCCCGTTCCGATGCCAATTCGGGGAGCGTCGGCATTTCCTCGCGCGCATTGCGGAAGACAGACTGCCCTCGAGCATGTCCATACTGCACATAGAAGACCGGATTCTCGCGCGAATGCTCGATCACCTTGGCGAGATCGAAATCGAGCACGGCATCGTTCTTGCGATAAAGCATGTCGAAACGAACGGCGTCTCGGCCGACTTCATCCACGACCTCGCGCAACGTGACGAACTCGCCAGCCCGCTTCGACATTTTCACCGGCTCACCGGCCCGCAACAAACGCACAAGCTGAACGAGCTTCACGTCCAGTTCGGCCTTGCCGGCACTGACTGCTTTGACCGCCGCCTGCATGCGTTTGATGTATCCGCCATGGTCGGCGCCCCACACATCGATCAGATTCAAGAACCCGCGGGCGACCTTCGACCGGTGATAGGCGATATCGGACGCAAAATAAGTGTAGCTCTCGTCTGACCTCTTGAGCGGCCGATCGACATCGTCGCCGAAATCGGTCGAGCGGAATAATGTCTGCTCGCGGTCTTCCCAGTCCTCCAGGTTGCCGCCCTTTGGTGGTGGGAGGCGGCCTTCGTAGACCTCCCCGCTCCGACGCAAGCTTTCGATCGTGGCGGCCACGTCGTCCCGCGTCCCGTCGATCAG
>DAISKM010000320.1:2892-4813 GCA_036820945.1 Pseudolabrys sp. | reverse complement strand
CGATTTTGCCGATCGCGGCGTCTATTCCGATGTCGACCGGTTTTTCGAGGACCTGTCGAGAGTTTTTCAGCAAGAGATCACGGAGCTTGCCGAGGCAGGCTGCCGCTATATCCAGCTCGACGAGGTGGCGGTGGCCTTGCTGTGTGATCCTACGATTCGGAACCAGATCGAACGGTCCGGCAGCGAGCCCGACGACCTTGTCGATCTTTACGTCAAAAGCATCAACGACGCGGTGGCACACTGTCCAGCGGACGTGGCAATCGGCGTCCACATGTGCCGCGGCAACTTCAAAGGCCACTACCTCGGCGTCGGGGGCTATGAATCGGTGGCAGAGCGCTTTTTTGCTGATACCAACGTCAATCACTTCCTCCTCGAATACGATACGCAACGTGCCGGCGATTTTGCGCCGCTGCGTTTCGTGCCGAAGACCAAAGGCGTTGTCCTCGGCCTCGTGAGCACCAAGACGCCCGTGCTCGAAAGCTTGAGCGATCTCAAGCGGCGTGCCGAGGAGGCCGCGCGCCATATCGACCTGGACCAATTGGCGATCAGCCCACAATGCGGGTTCGCCAGCACAGTGGCTGGAAATCCCCTTGCCGAAGCCGACGAGCGCGCGAAGCTCGCGCTGGTTGTTCAAGCCGCCAGGACCATCTGGAACTGATCAGGCGGCCCGCCTCGTCGGCCTCTCATCCGCCGCATCGAGCGCCGTATCGAGGACGCCGACGCGGTAGCGATAGACGAGCTCGCCGCCCTTCCAGCCGGTGAACAATAGGATACAAACAGCAACAAGCGACAGAATGAGACCCTTCGGCGCCGTCGCAGGCGGACCTTCGGTATAACGCGCGTAGAAGCTGTAAAGCTGTATGACAACGATTGTCACGTTTCCGCCTGCATGCCACCACGTGTCATTGAGCGCGCGGATGCGCTGATCGCCGAAGACGTCAATCAGCCCGACGACCGCCGCAACGGCGGCCATGGCAAGCCCGCCTCCAAGCAGCCAAAGTGCTGCCGTGGACCAGGCAGCCGATGCCGTCTGCCAATAAACAACGTCGCAAACAAATGTTGCAACGAATAGCGCAATAGGAAACGGAACCAGCATTGGGTGAATAGGATGTCCGGCAATGCTGACTGTGCTTTTCGGATTTGCTATGGGGAGGATCTCCTCCGTTGCCCCCTGTGAAACAATCAACGCAGCGTTGAATTTCCGGTTCCCGGTGCGCGATGCGGCGGCACAGTTCCAATGTTCGCAATACGACCCACGGAGTGATCAAAACGTTTCCTGAATGCGGATCCGAGCCGGCGGCGCATCGCAAAACTTTCGCTAAAGCCGGGGTGCGACCGTGTAACTGTATGTCTCTCCGCAGTCGCAGAGGAACGTTGTCTCCTTTTCCGTGTTGGGAACGGGATAGGGCTCAAGTAGAGCGAGCCGCATTTTTTTCCCGTACTCCGGACAGACCACGCGCGGGATGGCCGGAGCAAGCTGGCGCAAGGCATGCAGGCGCCGGGTCAGCTCCCCAGTAAAATCCGTCGTGTGCTCGGAAAGCTCATAGCTGCGTGCCAGCCTTAGCCAGTGATGCTCAAGCTCGAAATAAGTCATCTGCTTCGCCTCGTCTTCTGTCCGTCTTGCACGCGACGAAGGCTCCGCCGCGTGCAAGTGGCATTCGTGCGCCTTCGAAGAGATGATCTTCAGCGTGATCTTTCTCTCCTGGGCTGTTGACAAAGCGACATCCATCCGGTTAGCGGCTCACCAGCTGCGCACGCGGATTCACAAAGACGTACCCCCGCACGTCGCGCACATGCACCCGGGATAATCCACCGCCCGAATTGTAGTCGCGGATCAGCCATTGCCCGTTGCCCGCGGCGGCTTCGATGTACATGACATGACCTCTTCGAACCGCCGCAAGTCCGGGACGCGGACCTCCCT
>DAISKM010000320.1:0-2882 GCA_036820945.1 Pseudolabrys sp. | reverse complement strand
CTTGCAGAGCAGACGCTTCGCCCATCATTCGTAAGGCTACATTCGCCGGCGCGCTGATAGGCGAGGTGGCGATTGAAATGCTTGTGATGATGTCCGGCGTGGCTGCGGTAGTGGCGAGAGGGGTAGGCGTCGGCTTGAGATGATACGAAAGGCAGGAAAAGCAATGCGACCAGTATTGCCATGATACCCATACGATTCATGGTGTTCCTCGTGCGTTAAAGATGGGAAGGATTGCGCCCTCCCTGGCGTGGCTTGGTGGGAATGCGCAGGTTGCGAAATTACCTCGCGGAAAGACCTGCGCTTAAACGGGGCAGATCAAATAAAGTTCCCCGACTTTGGAATGTCGTCGATCGGATCGAATGGCCGTCAGGAGAAAAAAGACTTGATATCGTGGGGGCTTGCAGCAGCTGCGCCGGCAACCGGGATTTTCGCCGCAATCTACGCCGCGCGGCAAGGTTTCTTCACCTGCAACAAGCGTTCCGAATATCGAAGATTACATCGTTGAGCCAGGCAGCAACGAGACTGATGGTGAAAGCAAAGCTAGCTCCACATTTTCAGGCTAAAGCAAACAGCTAATGCATAAAAATACGCCACCAATGCATAAATGGTGAATTTCGCCGGGCGGTTACTCCTTCACCGCGCCGGTCATCGCCGATACGTAATGCTCGACAAAGAACGCGTAGAGGATCACGAGCGGCAACGATCCTGCAAGCGCGCCAGCCATCAGCGAACCCCAACGGTAAATATCGCCGTCGACGAACTCGTTGACAATGGCGACGGGCACTGTCTTTTGCGACGTGGTGGAAAGAAACGTCAACGCGTAGATGAATTCATTCCAGCACAGCGTGAAGCAGAAAATGAAAGCCGAGATTAGCCCCGGCACCGCGAGCGGCAGCACAATCTTGGTCAAGATCTGCCAGCGACTCGCGCCATCGATCAATGCGCATTCTTCAAGCTCGAAGGGAATAGTCTTGAAATAGCCCATCAGCAGCCAGGTCGAAAAAGGAACTAGGATTGTCGGATAGGTCAGGATCAGGGCGAACGGCGTGTCGAACAGTCCGTATTGAAACACGACCGACGACAGCGGAATGAATAGGATCGACGGCGGCACCAGATAGGCGAGAAAGATCGCTCCTCCGACCCATTGCGCGCCCTTGTAGCGCAGGCGAACGATCGCGTAAGCGGCGAGCACGCTGGAGATGATGGATAGAATGGTCGCACCGACTGCGACGAACATCGTGTTCCAAAGCCACAACGGATAATAGGTTTCAAACAGCAGCTTTTGGATATGCTTGAGCGTGGGCGTCCAGGTCCAGAATGGATTGAAGCGTTCGAGATCGAGCAATTGCTCGTCGGGTTTGATGGCGGTGAGCGCCATCCAGTAGAAGGGGAACAGCAGCACCAGGAGGATGATCGAGAGCGGCAGATAGAGCGTGACGAGTCGCCGCGGCAATGTCTGCAGATAGCTCATGCCTTCTGTATGATCGGCAATGGCCGAGGTGCCGTGGAGCACGGCCCGAGGGTCGGCGACCTTGGGCGCAAGCGCGTCAGTCATTGCTTTCGCCTTGTTGCCATTTGCGCCGTTGCAATCCGAACCAGGAGATCAAGATCGCAGCCAGCAGGAAGGGGATCATTGCAGTCGCGATGGCCGAACCTTCGCCGAGATAGCCGCCGCCGATGGCGCGCTGGTAGCCGAGCGTGGCCATGAGATGCGTGGCGTTAGCGGGGCCGCCGCGCGTCAGCACCCAGATCAGCTGGAAGTCGGTGAAAGTGAACAGCACCGAGAATGTCATCACTACGGCGATGATAGGCGTAAGCAGTGGATAAGTGATATGGCGGAAAATCTGCCATCGACTCGCGCCGTCGATCGTCGCCGCTTCGTAGAGCGACGGCGACACAGTTTGCAGACCGGCAAGCAGGGTAATGGCGACGAAAGGCACGCCGCGCCAGATATTCGCGAAAATCACCGACCAGCGCGCGTTCCACGTGTCACCGAGGAAATCGATATTGGTTGCGATCAGTCCAAGCTTTCGCAGCGACCAAGACACGATTGAGAACTGGCTGTCAAAAATCCACCAGAAAGCGATGGCCGAGAGCACGGTCGGCACGATGAAGGGGATCAGAACGATCGCGCGGATGATCGCCTTGAACGGCATGTGCTGGTTGAGGAGGAGGGCAAGGTAGAGGCCGATAGCGAATTTGAAGACACTCGCGACGCCGGTATAGAGCAGTGTGTTGAAGACCGAAAGCCAGAACACCGAATCGTCCCAAAGCCATACATAGTTCTCCAGGCCCACGAAATTTCCACTGCGGCCGATGCGGGCGTCGGTGAATGAAAGCCAGATGCCGAGGCCGAGCGGGTAGGCGAGAAAGAGCAGCAGGAACGCCGCGGCCGGCAGCATGAACCAGAGGCCGAGCCAGTCACGGTTGACCTTGAGCCGATCCCAGGGGCTGGGCTCGTGCAACAGAGGTTTGAAGGCGACGTCAGTCATCCGATGATCTCGCAGGGCGTCATGCCTGATTTTTTTGTCGCAGGCATGACGCGTCTCTCTTAGCAACCGCGGACTTGGATGGCCGCGACAAGCCCGGCCACGGGTCTCCTGTCTCAGCGATAGAGCCGCATCGCCTGCCGTTCGGCGATCTTGATTGCACCCTTGGTGTCCTCGCGGCCGGTGCAAACATTGGCGAACATGTCGACGACGATGAAATCGGCCAGCGCCGCCGCCGCCTTCTCGCCGACCGAGCCAAGACCGCCGGCAGTGAGCGTGCGTTTCGCCGCTTCGCCGAAGATCGTGTTCTTGGGGTCGACCGTCCACACCGGATTGGCGTCGTAGGCGTTGAGCGGATGCGTCAGATAGCCAACCGACGCCTCCAGCCACTTG
>DAISKM010000319.1:0-4822 GCA_036820945.1 Pseudolabrys sp. | reverse complement strand
GTGCCGGGCATCCACGCCTTGTTGCCCTGAAGTTACCAAAGACGTGGATGGCCGGGACAAGCCCGCCATGACGACTAGGCGGCTACGCTTACACTAATACGAAATCACGAACTCGCAGCCGGCCGCGGTTGGAAACTGCCGCACGATCTTTGCGCCCGGTAACTCGAATTCGAGCGTTACGGCCGCATCATGGCAACAGAGGAAGGCGCGCTTGCCGTCGGCGGCAAACCCGAAGCCCATGGGGGCTTTCGGGGTGGAAAAGCCGCCGAGTTGCTTCAAGGTCGCTGCATCGTACACCGCTGCGAAGTCATCGACGTGCGAAGACGCGCAGACATATCGCCCGTCGGGCGAGACGCGCACCCGGCGCAGCTGTTTGGCCTCGCCCGGCGCCCCTTCGATCGCGATTGTCTTGCGCAGGGCATGCGTCCTGGCATCGAATACATGCACAACGCCCTTCCAGTGTGCACAGACGAACAACGTTTCTCCGTCCGGAGATGTTGCAATGCCCTCGGCGCCATGCGGTATAGCGATGGTGCCGACGACCTGGCGCGAGGCGATGTCGACCACCCCCACCGCTTCCTTTGTCTTGAACGAGGCGAACAATTTTTCAGTCGGATGGCTGACCGCGATCCAATGCGGTGACCCGCCGATTCCGATGCGCTCAACCTGGCTGGTCTCCGGATCAACCGCGAGCACCGCATTGCCGAGCTCGGCTGTCGACCACAGCGAGCCGTGTGCGTCCATCATGACGCTATGCGGTGCGATATTTGCGCCGACATCGATGGTGCGCTCGACCGATTTCGATGCGAGATCAATCACCGCGATGCGGCGGTCGGGATCCTTGTTTTTCCCGAAGATGCCGCCGCCGTACACGGAGGCGTAGACCTTGCTGCCATCCGGCGAGCGGATCAGCTCATGTGTCGAGGCCGGCATATCGAGATCAGCAAGATGCGCAAGCGTGCCGGCGTCGAACCACTGAATCTTGTTGGCGCTCTTTGCGGTGAGGACGAGGGTGTTGCCACCGGGCCGGTTGTTGGGGTCCATGGTCATGAACCCGACCGCTCGGGAAACCCTTCGAGCCCCACTTTTGGCGGGCGTCTTAGGGTGACGGCCTTATCAGGCATTTTTCAAGCGCTCCAGCGCTTCGGCGATCTTGGCCTTGCGCGCGACCGCCTCCTCTCGCTTTTCCTTTTCTTCCACGACCACTTCTTCCGGGGCACGCGTCACGAAGTTCGGATTGTTCAGCTTGGCGTCGATGCGGGCAATGTCTGCGTCCGCCTTCTCCATCGCCTTCGTCAGGCGCACACGCTCGGCGGCAACATCGATCACACCCTTGAGCGGCAGCGCTGCCGTCTCCCCGCGCACGATGAGCTGCACCGAGCCCTGCGGCGCAGTTGCCGCAGAGGAGATTTCCGACACCCGCGCGAGACGCTTGATGAATTCGGCCCACCGCTCGGCGCGCACCTTGCTTTCAGCCGACCCCCCCGCAAGGACCAGCGGGATTGCCGCGGTGATGTTCATCTCGGCCCGCACCGAGCGGATGGCGGTGACGAGATCGATCACCCAGCCGATTTCGGCTTCGGCCCTGTCGTCCGTGAGGCCGGTACGTCCCGGCCATTTATCGAGGGTCACCAACGTCTCGTGCCTTCCGGTCACGGCCCAAAGTTCTTCCGTAATGAACGGCATGAACGGGTGAAGCAGTTTAAGGATCTCGTCGCGCGCCCAGGCGACCATTGCCCTCGTTTCATCCCTGGCCGCGGCATCCGGCCCGGTGAGAAGCGGCTTCGCCAGCTCCAGATACCAGTCGCAATAAATATTCCAGACGAAACGATAGATGGCGGCCGCCGCGTCGTTGAACCGACAGGCTTCGATCGCTTCGGTAATGTCAGCGGCAGCCTTTGCCGTTTCATGCGCAATCCACCGGTTGAGCGTTTCCTTGGCCGATTTCGGATCGAATGCACTGACGGTCGCGCACTTATTCATCTCGGCAAAGCGCGCAGCGTTCCACAGCTTGGTCGCGAAGTTGCGGTAGCCCTCGACACGCTGGGTCGAGAGCTTGATGTCGCGGCCCTGCGCCGCCATCGCCGCGAGCGTAAATCTCAACGCGTCTGCGCCGTATTCATCGATCAGCGCCAGCGGATCGATGACATTGCCTTTGGACTTCGACATCTTCGCGCCGGAGGCGTCGCGGACCAGCGCGTGGATGTAGACGTCGTGAAATGGAATCTCCTTCATGAAATGGAGACCCATCATCATCATGCGCGCTACCCAGAAGAAGATGATGTCGAAACCAGTGACGAGCGTAGAGGTCGGGTAGTAGCGCTTGAGTTCGGGAGTTTCGTCCGGCCAGCCTAGCGTCGAAAACGGCCACAGTGCGGACGAGAACCAAGTGTCGAGGACGTCCTCGTCCCGCTTGAGCGCCGTCTTCTTCCCGTAGTGCTTGTCGGCCTCGGCCTGCGCTTCGGCCTCGGTCGTTGCCACAAACACCTTCCCATCGGGGCTATACCATGCCGGAATTTGGTGACCCCACCAGAGCTGGCGTGAAATGCACCAGGGCTGGATGTTCTCCATCCAGTCGAAATAGGTTTTCTCCCAGTTCTTTGGAACGAATTTCGTCTTGCCCGCGCGCACGGCGGCGATCGCCGGCTTCGCCAGTTCTTTCGCATTCACATACCACTGGTCCGTCAAGAACGGCTCGATCACGACATTCGAGCGGTCGCCGTGGGGGACCGCGTGCGACTGCGGTTCGGTCTTTTCGACAAGACCTTTTTCTTCCAGTCGCGTCAGAATTGCCTTGCGCGCAGCAAAACGGTCCATGCCGTGCATGGCCAACGTGCCGTCGAGGTCTGCGGAGGTGGGGACGCCTGCGACAAAGTCCGCGTTATCTTTCAGTTGAAGCTTGGCTTCGGCGCTGAAGATATTGATCTGGGGCAGGTTATGGCGTGTGCCGACCTCGAAATCGCCGAAGTCGTGCGCCGGTGTGATCTTCACGGCACCCGAACCCTTCTCCGGATCGGAAATCTCGTCGCCGACAATCGGAATCTTGCGCCCAACCAACGGCAGGATTGCGTTGGTCCCGATCAGCGCCTTGTAGCGATCGTCCTCCGGGTTCACCGCAACGGCGGTGTCGCCCAACATCGTTTCCGGCCGCGTCGTGGCGACAACGATGTAGGTCGACGGATCCTCCGCCTTGAACGTTTTGCCTTCTAGTGGATAGCGCAAGTACCAGAGGTGGCCCTTGGTCTCGACCTGGATCACCTCGAGATCAGAAATGGCGGTCAGCAGCTTCGGGTCCCAGTTGACCAGTCGCTTGTCCTTGTAAATGAGGCCCGCGCGATAAAGCTCCACAAAAACTTTAAGAACGGCGCGCGACAACCCTTCGTCCATGGTGAAGCGCTCGCGCGACCAGTCGCAGGAGGCGCCGAGCCGTTTCAATTGGTTGACAATTGTGCCGCCGCTCTCTGCCTTCCACTCCCAGACGCGCTTGAGGAAGGCTTCGCGCCCCATTTCGCGCCGACCTTTTTCCTGGCGCTCCATCAGCTGCCGCTCGACCACCATTTGCGTCGCGATGCCGGCATGATCGGTACCCGGCTGCCAGAGCACATCGCGGCCGCGCATGCGCTCGAAGCGGCAGAGAATGTCCTGCAGCGTGTTGTTGAGCGCGTGGCCCATGTGCAATGAACCGGTGACATTCGGCGGCGGAATGACAATCGAATAAGGCTCGGCCTGCGCGCGCTCCGCCCGGCCGGCGCGGAAGGCGCCCGCCCCTTCCCAAACCTGGTAGATGCGGCCCTCGACCTCAGAGGGCTGGTAAGTCTTGTCGATCATCGGAGTTGCTGGGTTACTCGACGCGGCCGACCTCGAACATTTTCCGTTCATTCCCGCGCATGCAGGAATCCAGCACTTTCGCTGTCAGGGTGCCCTGGGTCCCCGCCTTCGCGGGGGCGAACGGTTAAGCTAAGTAGTCGGGCGGTAGAAAGCCTGCCGGGCCCTCCGGAGTCAACTTTGTCTCCCAAACTGCCAGTTTCGCGCGGCAGCGCGACCAGCGCCATTACGCTGCTTGCGCTTGCCTCTTTCGCCAGCCAGTCGATGGTGCGGGTCTCGGATTCGCTCCTTCCGCAGATCGCCGCCGATATGGGCGTCAGCGTCGGTGCCGCCTCGATCGTGGTCACCGCCTATGCCCTTGCCCACGGCTCGGTGCAGCTCATCATCGGCCCCGTCGGGGACCGCTTCGGCAAATACGCCTGCGTCACGGCCGCCGCGGCGATGTCGACCGTGCTGGTGCTCCTGTGCGGGCTTGCGGGAGCGCTGCCAGCGTTGGTCGCAGCACGCCTTGCATGCGGTCTATCCGCCGGCTGGATCATTCCGCTGGCGATGGCTTTCCTTGGCGATGTCATTCCATACGAGCGCCGCCAGCAGGTGCTTGGCACTTTCCTGTCCGGCCAAATCCTCGGCCAGTTGTTCGGCCAGGCCGCCGGCGGTGTCCTTGGCGATTTCTTTGGCTGGCGGCAGGTGTTCTTTTTTCTCGCCGCGCTGTTTGCAATCGCGACCATTGCTCTGCTGATCGAATTCTTGCGCAACCCGATCACGCATGCTGGCCATGCCAGCGCCACGCGCTCGCGCGGGTTTGTCACCGACTACGCAACCGTGCTCCGCACGCCATGGGCGCGCTCCGTGATAGCCATGGGATTCATCGAAAGCCTGTTCATGTTCGGCGCCTTCGCCTATGTCGGCGCCGACCTTCATCTGCGCTTTGGGGTCAGTTTTGCCGTTGTCGGGTTATTTGTCGGCGCTTTCGCAATCGGTGGCCTCATCTATAGTC
>DAISKM010000318.1:2507-4851 GCA_036820945.1 Pseudolabrys sp. | reverse complement strand
CAAACAGGAACCCGGCGCGAAAATCTGATCCCCGTGCGTTTCGTGCCCATTTTACCGGGTCAGGCGCAAGAACTGTGACGTTTTCACGTCGGATGTCCGGCCCCGATGCGTCGGCATCGGCGCATTAATTATTAAAGCCTTGTTTACTCGCGGCTGGTTTATTTCGAACTCTACGTTTGTTGCGTACGAGTGAGTAACCACATGCCGCGCCCCCAGGTGGACTTTTGCCCGCGTGCTTGGCCGCGCGCTTTGGCCTTCGCCTTGGTTGGTATCGCCGCCGCCGGCTGTGCCGACTCCGCCCGCTTCGAATCCAGCTCCTACATCAGCGATCGCCCCGCACCGCCGCAAAAAGTTGCTTCGATGCCGGCACCTTCGGCAAGCGCGCGCATTGAGGCGCAGCCGCTGAGTCCACCCGCCGCAGTGGCAGCTGCTCCGACGTATTACGGCGCCGCAAGTCCGGCGAGCTATCGCCCAAGCGGCAGATATTCGGAAACCACCGGATCTTCGGCGAGCATTCCGCCGACTTCGAGTCATTGGACGTGGAACGGCGGCTCGGCTGTGACGGTAGGTTACGGCGAAAGCGTCGATAGCATTGCCCGCAGGCACGGCGTGCCCGCATCGGCGATCCTGCAGACAAATGGAATCCGCGATGCTGGGCAGATCAGGCCCGGCCAGCGCCTCGTCATCCCGCGATACGTGATGAGCGGGACACAGACCGCTTCGCGGGCTTCATCGCCGACTGCCGGCGGCAGGGTCCACATCGTGAAGTCCGGCGAAACGCTGATGAGCATCTCGCGCCGCACCGGCGTGTCGCTCATTGCGCTCGCGCGGGCGAACCATCTCCATACCTCAAGCAGGCTCAGCGTTGGCGATCGCCTGACCATTCCGTCCGGTGGGTATACAGTTGCATCCGCGCAGCCCGCTTCCGCACCGCAAGCTGCGCAAGCGCGGCCCGCCCCCCTGCAAAAGGTTGCCAGCCTCGGTCCGGTGCACACCGCAAACGTCGCAAAAGAAGACCAGCCGCAAAAGCCCGCAACCGCGGTCAAGACCGCGGAGCCGACCGGCGCCATGCCGTCATTCCGTTGGCCGGTTCGCGGTCGCGTGATTGCCGGCTTCGGCAGCAAGCCAAACGGCACGCAAAACGACGGCATCAATCTGGCGGTTCCGGAAGGCACGCCGATCAAAGCCGCCGATGATGGCGTGGTCGCTTACGCCGGCAATGAACTCAAGGGTTATGGCAACCTGGTGCTGATCCGCCACGCGAACGGATTTGTCTCAGCCTATGCTCATGCGAGCGAAATTATGGTCAAGCGGGGCGACACCATCAAGCGCGGGCAGGTGATTGCGCATGCGGGCCAGACGGGCAATGTAACCTCGCCGCAGTTGCACTTCGAGATCCGAAAAGGATCGACGCCGGTTGATCCGACCCAATATCTCGGCGGTGCGTAGCGAACTCCCCCGCGAGCCTCGCGTGGGAAAGAGTGGTTAAGCATCAAGTCTTTAGAGCCACGCCAAGGCGTCCGGCGAGATCCTGCACAAATTGCCATGCCACGCGACCCGATCGCGATCCGCGCGTTGTCGACCACTCCAGCGCCTCGCGATGCAGCGCTTCGTCGCGGGCCGGAATTTTGTAGTGCGCGACGTAACCGTCGACCATCGCCAGATATTCGTCCTGGCTGCAGCGATGGAAGCCGAGCCAAAGACCGAACCGATCCGATAGCGACACCTTTTCCTCCACCGTCTCGCCCGGGTTGATGGCCGTTGAACGTTCGTTCTCCATCATGTCGCGTGACATCAGGTGGCGTCGGTTCGAGGTCGCATAAAAGATCACGTTATCCGGGCGGCCTTCGATCCCGCCTTCGAGCACCGCCTTGAGCGATTTGTAGGTGGTGTCCTCTGCATCGAACGACAGGTCGTCGCAGAACACGATGAAGCGGTGCGAGGAGCCACGCGTGAGGGCCATCAACGCGGGGAGGCTGTCGATGTCCTCGCGATGGATCTCAATAAGCTTCAGGGGCCCATTGCTTGCCTTGCGTGCGAAGGCCGCATTCACGCCGGCATGCGCCGCCTTGACCAGTGATGATTTGCCCATTCCGCGGGCGCCCCACAAAAGCGCGTTGTTGGCAGGCAGGCCTTTGGCGAAGCGCTCGGTGTTTTCGACCAGCACATCGCGAACCCGATCGATTCCCTTGAGCAGCGACATCTCGACGCGGTTGACGCGCGAAACCGGCGACAGCCGTCCGTCCGGATGCCAGATGAAGGCGTCCGCGGCGCTGAGATCGGGCAGGACCGACCGTTGCGGCGCGAGCCTCTCGAGCGCGGCTGCAATGCGGTCGAACGCGTC
>DAISKM010000318.1:0-2497 GCA_036820945.1 Pseudolabrys sp. | reverse complement strand
CCTGCCCCTCTGGGCGGCTGCTGGCTTTTGGTTTGCGCATGGAGCCCCGCGACGATTTGGACTTCGATTTGGCCATCGCTGTTTCCAGGAAATCGCGCTGCTCTTAGCGGGGCCGCGTTGGCCCCGCAAGCGGGCTCGTAGGGAAATGGTTGAAAATAGCGGCTTTTGAGGGGTGAAGCGGCGTTGCAATTGGACGGGCGGCCGCTATAGTCCGCGCGAAATTCAGGCGCCGCCCAGGCGGCCGGGAAATCACCAGGGAAAAGGGTTGCGATGTTCATAACGCCTGCGTTTGCGCAAGGGTCTATATTCGGCGGTGCAGGCGGGGATGGCGGCATGCTGATGTCGCTGCTGCCGTTCGCGCTGATTTTCGTGATCATGTATTTTCTGATCCTGCGGCCGCAGCAGAAACGCGTGAAGCAGCATCAGGACATGGTGAAGAATGTGCGGCGGGGCGACACCGTCGTCACCAACGGTGGCCTTATCGGCAAGGTCACCAAGGTAATCGACGACGACCAGATCGAAATCGAAATCGCGGACGACGTGCGCATCCGCCAGATGCGGCAGATGGTGGCCGACGTTCGCGCCAAGGGTGAACCTGTCAAGGAAGAGGCCGCAGCCAGCTGAACGCTGGCGGCCTTTTAGCCGCAGTCGGAACATCATGCTTTATTTCACGCGGTGGAAGGCGGCGACGATTTTGCTGACGGCGCTCGTCATCTGCCTGTTCGCTGTCCCCAATTTCCTGCCCGAAAAAATGGTGCAGAGCTGGCCCAAGTGGGCGCAGCGGCACGTGGTCCTGGGTCTCGATCTGCAGGGCGGATCTCACATTCTGCTCGAAGTCGACAGCAATGCCGTTCGCAAGGAGAAACTCGAGGCGATGCGCGACGACGTGCGTCGGGTGCTGCGCGACGCGCGTGTGGGCTACACGGGCCTCGTCGTGCGCGGCAATAGCGTCGAAGTGCGCATTCGTGAAGGCAGCAATTTCGACCAGGCGCTGGAAAAATTGCGCGAGCTGTCGCAGCCGATTGGCGGCATTCTCGGCGCCGGCAGCGGCCAGCGCAGCCTCGACATAACGACGGAAGGCGGAAGTCTGGTGCGGCTGACGCTCACCGAGCCTGCCATAACGGAGCGCATACGCCAGTCGGTCGAGCAGTCGATACAGATCATCGAACGCCGCGTGAACGAGCTCGGCACCGTCGAGCCATTGATCCAACGGCAGGGAGTCGATCGGATACTTGTGCAGGTGCCCGGCTTGCAGGATCCGACCCGCCTGAAAGAATTGCTCGGCAAAACCGCGAAGCTCGATTTCCGCATGGTCGACGTTTCGCTGCCTGCCGAACAAGCGGCGCAAGGGCGTATACCGCCTGACGATGAGATTCTTTACAGCTCGACCCAGCCGAAAACCCCATATCTCGTGGAGAAGCGAATCCTGGTATCCGGCGGAGATCTCACCGACGCCCAACCTGGTTTCGATCAGCGCACCAGCGAGCCAATTGTTTCGTTTCGCTTCAATACGTCGGGCGCGCGCAAGTTCGCGCAGGTTACGCAGGAGAATGTCGGCAAGCCGTTCGCCATCATTCTCGACAATCAGGTCATATCGGCGCCGGTCATTCGAGAGCCTATTCTCGGCGGGTCGGGGCAGATTTCAGGCAGTTTCACGGTCGAGAGCGCCAACGACCTCGCGATCCTCCTCCGCGCCGGCGCCTTGCCGGCGCCGCTGACCATCATCGAGGAGCGGACCGTCGGCCCGGGCCTCGGCCAGGACTCGATCGCCAAAGGCAAGCTCTCATCCTATGTGGGCGCGGCGATGGTGATCGCCTTCATGCTCGTGACCTACGGCCTGTTCGGGCTGTTCGCCAATATTGCGGTGGCAATCAACGTGGCGATGATCTTCGGCATATTGTCGATGCTGAATGCGACCCTTACTCTACCGGGCATCGCAGGCATCGTGCTGACGGTCGGCATAGCAGTCGATTCCAACGTGTTGATCTACGAACGCATCCGGGAAGAAGTGCGCGCCGGACGAACGCCGATTAATGCGATCGATGCCGGCTTTACTCGGGCGCTCGCCACGATCCTCGACTCCAACATCACGACCTTCATTGCGGCCGCCGTGCTGTTCTACATTGGCACCGGGCCCGTGCGGGGCTTTGCCGTCACGCTGGGAATCGGCATTCTCACAACCGTTTTCACCGCATTCACGCTGACACGGCTGATCGTTGCCTATTGGGTGCGCTGGCGGCGTCCGCAACGTGTGCCCATCTGAGGAATCGTGCCGTGCGTCTGCTCCGCATCGTCCCCGATGACACCAAGTTCGACTTCATGCGCTTTCGGCGCATCAGCTTTCCTATGTCGGCGTTGCTGTCGATCCTGGCGATATCGCTCTATTTCTTCCATGGCCTGAATTTCGGCATCGATTTCAAGGGCGGCACGCTGATCGAGGTGCAGTCGAAAACGGGCCCCGCGGATCTTGCAAAAATGCGCGCGACGCTCGGCGCGC
>DAISKM010000317.1:1845-4854 GCA_036820945.1 Pseudolabrys sp. | reverse complement strand
GCTGATTTCCCTTCGTTCATCTTGGTTGCCGATAGACGAAGCAATTTGCAGCGCATTGAACAATCGCGGGTACCATCTCGAACGTCGAGTAAGCCGCGTAGGTCGCATGTTAATCAGGAAATTGCTCCAGACCCGCAAGACGGATGCGGAGCTGCCGAAAGAGGTACGCGCCGCCCTGATCGAGTCGCTGTTTGCGCCGATCGCGTCGCTGATCGTTGGTGCCGCCGCGTGCTCCATTGTTGGGGCGACGGTTGCCCTGCGAGTCGGCGACGCTTGGATCATGGCGAATTCAATCGCGATTCTTGCGGTCGGCATGCTGCGTGTTGTGTCGGCGGTGCTTTATAAGCGATCCAAGGAAGCGGACAGGCTCGTTGCGACAAAAGTTTGGGAGCGCGTTTACGAATACGGCGCCTGGGGATTTTCGGCACTGCTCGGCCTGTTGTGCTGGCTGACAATCACTCATACCGTGGATGCATCGCTCCAGATGGCGGTAACCACGACGTCAGCCGGATATGCGGCCGCAATTTCCGGGCGCAATGCCGGCCGGCCCTTCATCGCCGTTGGCCAACTTGCACTTTGCACGCTGCCAATGTCGATCGCGCTGCTGGCTTATCCCGATTGGGCCCACAAGGCGTTGGGTTTTGTCGTGCTGATGTTCATTTACGGGATGATCGACATCACGTTGAGCATTCGCGACATCATCATCCAGGCGCTGACGATGACGCGCAAGGAAGCGGCGCTCGCCGCCCGCTTCGAGCAACAGGCCAATCGCTTCGATATTGCGCTCAACAACATGTCGCACGGCCTCTGCATGCTTGACGAACAGAACCGCCTGCAGGTGTGGAACGACAGGTTCCTCGAAATGCTGCATCTCAAGACCGCGCCGGTCCGCGTTGACATGCCAGCGGCGCAGCTGATCCGCCACAGTATCCGTGCCGGCAATCACAAGACACGTAGCGTGAAGAAGGTCTTCAACGACCTCGCGCGCGGCCTTCGGAAAAACCGCTTCGACCAGGTTCAGACTTCGCCTGACGGCGATCGCACCATTGCCGTGTCGCGCCGGATGGTGGCCGGCGGCGGATCGGTCGTCATTCTCGAGGACGTGACCGAAAGCAAGCGCGCGCAGGAGCGCATCACTCATCTCGCCAAGTACGACGAGCTTACGGGTCTCACGAACCGCAACCAGTTCCGCGAGCGTATCAACGGCATGCTCGCGGCGATGCATAAAGGGCGGAACCACATCGCGATTCACCTGATCGACCTTGATCGATTCAAGTCGATCAATGACACGCTCATCCAATTGGCGACAAGCTCCTGAAAGAGGTCGCCTCGCGGCTCAAGACCATCATTCGGCCGGGAGACATGATCACGCGCTTCGGCGGCGACGAGTTTGTCGTGCTACAGGTCGGCACGGAACGTTACCAGGACGCCAAATGGCTTGCTCAACGGCTGGCGCGGACTCTCAAGGATCCTTTCGATATCGATGGCCATCGCATCGACATCGGCGCCTCGATCGGCATTGCCATGGCTCCTATGGATGGCGTCGATGCCGATCAGCTTCTGAAGAAGGCTGACATGGCGCTATACGCCGCCAAAAACGGCGGCGGGGGCGATCACCGGTTCTTCGCCCTCGAAATGGAGGAGGCCGCACAGGAGCGCCGCGCGCTCGAACTCGACTTGCGCGAAGCGCTCGCTTCCGAGCAATTCCATCTGCATTTCCAGCCGCTCGTCGATTTGCGCACCGGCCGCGTGACGACCTGCGAAGCATTGCTGCGCTGGAATCACCCCAGCCGCGGAATGGTGCCTCCATCCGTCTTCATTCCGATCGCGGAGGAAACCGGGCTCATTATCGCTCTCGGTGAATGGGCATTGTTGCGCGCCTGCTTCGAAGCCGCAAAATGGCCGAAAAGCGTCAAGGTCGCCGTCAATCTCTCGCCGGTGCAATTCCGCGACCGCGGTCTTGCCTTGCAGGTCGTATCGGCTCTCGCCAAGTCTGGGCTTCCGGCACAACGCCTGGAGCTCGAAGTTACCGAACGCCTGCTGCTTGAAGACAACGACGGGACGCTGGCAGCGATGGAGCAGCTCAAGAATCTCGGCGTCGGCATTTCGCTCGACGATTTCGGCACTGGGTATTCTTCACTCAATTACCTGCGCAAGTTTCCCTTCCAGAAGATCAAGATCGACCAGTCATTTATTGCCGGCCTCGGGGAAGAACGTGATGCCCAGGCAATCATCGGCGCGGTTGCCGGTCTCGGCGCGCGACTCGACAAAGTTGTGGTCGCGGAAGGTATCGAGACAGAAGAGCAGATGAAGCAGGTCAGGACGCACGGCTGCCATGAGGGACAGGGTCACCTGTTCGGCGAGCCAATGACCGCGGAGGCCATCCGGACGCAGCTGGAGACCTCGACGACGGTGGCCCAGCTGGTGGCTTGATCCCGGGCTACCTTCGGTCGGGTCTGTAGATCTCATTTATGAAGGCACTGCGCGGCCTAGACATTCCCGTGGCGAGCACGGCAACGAGACGCTCGCCCTGAACAACATTGCCTGCATCCCGGCGAGCCATTATTCCTGATGACCATGGCTAGTTTCGATGCGGGCGGGATCGAAACCTCCTTTGTTCACTTGTTAAATTTCAAAGACTTAGGTCCACGTTAGCCACTTTGTACGAAGATGTTAGCCACTCGGTGTTCTCTTTTTGGCCGCCAGCTTCTCCATTGCCGCCTCTGCCATGCGGTCCTGTTCGACTTCATCGATATTAGACCTGCACCTGCGCCAAGCTGCTATGGCCGCTCACTGCCATGATCTCAGGGCAGGTGCAGCCAGCGTGAGACAGGGCCTTACAGCCCGCCTTGCGTAGGCCATGCGCGCGATATGATCGCACTCGACCATCGGCGCAGACGATCGGCTCTAGCCCCGCCTGCTTGCACCAAACCGCAAACCTATTTCCGAACGCTGGCGCTGAAGCGAATGGCCTGCCGTATTCGTTCAACAGAAAGGCCAGCGCCGTAT
>DAISKM010000317.1:0-1835 GCA_036820945.1 Pseudolabrys sp. | reverse complement strand
CGCGCTGCAGCTCCGGCAGGATCCGAATTGATAATTCTTTACCCGTACTGCGGATCGTCTTGTGAGGCCGCCATTCAAGCTTGTTGCCCTGCTTAATGTTTTGCACGCCAAGTCTGTGGGCGTCACCGCGCCTGGCGGCCACGTTTAGCAATAACTCAATAGCCACCCGCGCCGTTGTGCCAATCGGATGCCTCTCGCGATATGCCGCGATCTGCGCATCGCCCCATGTCATGTGGCCCTTGCTTCTCACCGGAGGCTTGGCCGCGCGCAGGCCCTCGGTAGGATCGTCGGCCCGATAGTTTTCCTTGATTGCAAACAGCATCACCCCGCGAAGCGTATTGAGCCAATTCTTTTGCGCGAATGGTTTCTTCTTTTCGATTATCGCGACGACGTGCCGACGCCCCAGCGTCCTCACCATCTTGCCGCCATGCTTGGCGCGAAAACGATCCAGAATATTGCGCCTCATCTGCTGTGTTTCACCGGCAAGCGCCTTCGTGAAAGCATCGCTCTTGAGATAGGCCGCAATCAGCGCATCCATTGATTGCGGATTGAAGCGCCCCGCCCCAACTTCAACCGGCGTCGATTCCGCAAGCGCGGCCTGATAGGCGGCCATGAATTCGTCCGAACCCGGCAGGCCCGGTAGCGTCTTGGTCTTGAATCCCGCGCGCCTGAAATAGCGCCGTGTCCTACCCCTGCAATCCGTATATTCGTGAATGTAATCGAGCTTGATGCGAGTCATTCGGCTCCATCCCATTCATTCGCCGTAGCTACCCCGCCGACATCGCCATCAGCGGAGATGAATATAAGCTTGCCGCTCTTATCAATCTCGACGCGCGCAACCTTGAGCCCGGCACTTTTTAGCGCTTCGACTCCGCGCTTTATATCCGCTTTGCGGAAGGTGCTTGGGGTCTTGGACATTATTCCAACCGCTTTCATCTCACTGAGTTGATTTTGACTCTGACAACAGCAAACCAATCCTCCGGATTGTCCGGTAGGTAATGCGCCGCTGTTGGTGCAAGTCACGTTCCATTGGCAAAGGCTTTTCGGGCTTTTCGCCGCGCTTCCAGCCGTACACGCGCCTTGCAAACTTTGTGCTTTTGGCCCCCTCGATGTCGCCGGCCGCAAATATCTCGGCCGATGGTGAAGGTCCGTCCAAAGTTATTGTGCAGCCGAATTCCCAGTGCTTTGCAGGAACGCGATAGTGTTCGCCGCTCGTGGCCGATTGAATTAAGGCAGAAATTCCGTCAAACAGTGTGTGTTTTTTGGGAAGCTCATCCAGCATTCTTAATCCAACTCTCGCACTCGCAAAGCTAAGTGTCCCGGATACATGCCCAAGGACGGGCAAAGAACCATAAGTGCGGCAGGTATTGGCCGCCTCTTTCACCGAGGCCCCCGCGATTGGCGAACCCAATATGGCAATGAGCAAATTCGCCGCATCGGTAGCGGTGACTCTGGCAGCCCCTCGGCCGCGCCCACTTTTGGAGCGCATGCCACTTTCCGAAAGTACCCGGTCATAGTTCGTCACAGTCTCCACTGGAACGCCCAGCGCCTCGGCAATCGCCTGGACCAGTTGTCCGGGGGTGGCCATTCCATGCTTCTTCCTGATTTCATTCGTGTTTAATCCGAATGATACCCCTTGTCCAGTGGTTTTGTATTTTATACAAATGATTTTTCCACAGCCCCACGTCGTTCGCGACAGCCGCTTTTTCTTTTGGGGCCGTTGCTCTATATCGACGTCATGTTGTGGCGTCCCTCTCGCGGCAGGTCATTAAACGCGCCTGCTGCTTTCATTCATCCATGCCAGCCAATCGTCTGCCAAGCGCTAAACTCGAAGC